>CAJOOX010000169.1 GCA_905236195.1 uncultured Bacteroidales bacterium | reverse complement strand
TCAACTATCACGAGGACTGGCGCTCCGACGACCCCGAGCGCTACAAGTATGAGGTGGCCACGATGGGCTGCCGCACACGTGTGTTCGAGAACCGCTTCGGGCCCAAGACGTCGATAGGACGCGGCAACCTGAGTTTCACAACCATCAATATCGTGGCGCTGGCCATCGAGAGTATGGACGAACCCACCGTCGAGAAACGTGTGGAGGTCTTCATGCTGCGCCTCAACGAAATGTGCGAACTGGCAGCACGCCAGCTCAACGAACGTTATGAGTTCCAGAAAACCGCCCTCGCCAAACAGTTCCCCCTCCTGATGAGCAGCCTGTGGAACGGAGCCGAGAAACTCGGACCCACCGACCGCGTGGAAAGCGTCATCAACCAGGGAACGCTCGGCATCGGCTTCATCGGACTGGCCGAAGCCCTGATCGCCCTCACCGGAAAACATCACGGCGAGAGTGAGGAAGCCCAGAAAATAGGCCTCAAAATAATCGCCTTCATGAAGAAGAAGGCCGACGAGTTCAGCGAACGCTATCAGCACAACTACTCCGTGCTGGCAACGCCGGCCGAGGGACTGTCCGGACGGTTCACCCGTATCGACAGAAAACGCTACGGCATCATTAAGGGTGTTACGGACAAGGATTACTACACCAACTCCAACCACGTGCCGGTCTATTACAAGTGCAGCATCCGCCACAAGGCCGAGGTGGAGGCGCCTTATCACGACCTGACGCGCGGCGGTCACATCTTTTATGTGGAGCTGGACGGCGACGCCACCCACAATCCGGAATCCATCGCAAAGGTGGTAGAACTCATGGACCAGCTCAACATGGGCTACGGGTCGGTAAACCACAACCGCAACCGCTGTATGGACTGCGGTCACGAGGATGCCGTAGAGGGCGAGGAGGTTTGTCCGGAATGCGGCAGCCACAACATCGACAAACTGCAGCGCATCACGGGCTACCTGGTGGGTACGACCGACCGCTGGAACTCCGGAAAACTGGCCGAGCTCCACGACCGCGTGACCCACACCAAATAATAAAAAATCTTAAAGTTTCGGGAGCCGATAAACTTTTTCGCCTTTCCGAACGTTTATCTGATACAGCAATACCGTTATTCTATAAACCAACTAATTTCAAAACTCTATGAACAAAAAATGGATTTGTACCGTATGCGGTTACATACATGAGGGTCCCGAGGCTCCCGAGAAGTGCCCGATCTGCAAACAGCCCAAGGAGAAGTTCTCTGAACTTCAGGACAACGGCGGTCTGACCTATGCCACAGTGCATAACCCCGGCGAGGCCAAGAGCGCTCCCCAGGAATTTGTCGAATTCTGCCGTGCCGAGTTCAACGGCGAGTGCTGTGAGGTGGGCATGTATCTGGCAATGGCCCGTCAGGCCGACCGCGAGGGATATCCCGAGATTGCCGCCGCATTCCGCAAATATGGTCTGGAGGAGGCTGAACACGCCGCCCACTATGCTGAACTCCTCGGCGAAGTGCTGGGCAAGACCAAGGACAACGTCAAGAAGCGTATGTTCGCTGAACAGCAGGCTTGCGCCAACAAGTTCGAAATGGCCAAGGCTGCCAAGGCTCAGAACCTCGACGCCCTCCACGATTTCATCCACGAGGCTGCCAAGGACGAAGCCCGTCACTCGGCCGGTTTCAAGGGACTCTTCGACCGCTATTTCGGCGAGAAATAATTCCGAAAACCAACGCAATTTTTCTTAGAATTGTCATTTTTAGGGCATGTTCCGAGAGGGACATGCTCTTTTTGTTTAAATATGTATAACAAAATTTGGACAATTCGGAAATTTTTGTTATCTTTGCGCCCGAATGAAGATAACGCTATTTCAGTCAGACACGGTTTGGAAACGGCCTCAGGACAATTATCTCCAGATAGAGGCTCAGTTGGAAGCACATCGCGACAGCGACCTTTTGGTGATGCCCGAGATGTGTACCACCGGCTTTGTGACTGACCCGATGGACGGTGAGCTGGAGCGCAGTCAGGATGTGGAAGAGCGTCTGGCGGCGCTGTCGCAGCGATTTGAAACGGCGCTCTGCGGAAGTTTTGCCGTCAGGGAGCCCGGCATGGGCGGCATCTGGCACAACTATAACCGCTGTCTCTTTGTGACTCCCGAAGGCGGCATCTGGCGTTACGACAAACATCACCTGTTCAATCCCGGCGGCGAAGGAACGGCCTATACGCCCGGAATCCGTCAGGTGACGGCCCGCTGGAAGGGTGTGCGCTTTGCGCTCTCGGTCTGCTACGACCTGCGTTTCCCCGTTTGGCTCAAATACCACAGGGGAGGAGAGAGGCAGCGTCCCGTCGGTCCCGCCGAAATCAGTCCCGCCCACGAATACGATGTCCTCATCTGCTGCGCCAACTGGCCCATACAGCGCCAACTGGCCTGGGAAACCCTCATCCGCGCACGTGCCATCGAGAACCAGGTCTATGTGGTGGGCGTCAATCGCGTAGGCCATGACAATATCTGTCCCTATTCGGGCGGCTCGAAGGTGATTCATCCCTACGGACACGTGATTTCCGAATGTCAGGACAATGTCGCCTCGACGTGCGACTTCGAACCCGATCCCGAATGGCTGAACCACTTCCGCGAGAAGTTCCCGTCCCAGCAGGACAGCGACAGTTTCCGGATCTGGTGATGTTGAACCTGTTAATATATTTGCATTTGTGGTTACTAAAGGTATCCTTACGATTCTGATGCTGCTCTGCTCGAACGTCTTCATGACGCTCGCCTGGTACGGCAATCTGAAACTCGAGCAGATGAAGCTGACTACCGACTGGCCTCTCGTACTGGTCATCCTCGCCTCGTGGGGTATGGCGCTGTTTGAATACTCCTTCATGATTCCCGCCAACCGCATCGGTTCGCAGATTACGGGCGGTCCGTTCTCGCTGGTGCAGCTCAAGGTCATCCAGGAAGCGATTTCGCTGGTTATCTTCACGGTGGTGGTGACGCTTCTCTTCAAGGGTGAGGCGATTCAATGGAACCACTATGTTGCTTTTGCGTTTATTCTTTTGGGCGTCTTTTTCGCCTTCCTAAAATAACAGAACGATGAACAGTCTTTTTCGTCTCCGCACTTTAACACTCGCTTTTTCGTTTGCCATTCTTTCCCTGAATGCAGCCACACAGCTTCCAGCCGATTTGGATGTGACCTCGCTCCGGTTCTGCGACCTCGCTTTCAAGGGTCCGGATGTCTGGTACAAAACGCGGCAGGCCCGTCAGGTGGCCGACACAGTGCTGGCCTATCAGTTCCCCTCGGGCGGTTGGGCCAAGAACCAGAACTGGCAGCAGAATCCCGACGGGAAGAAAATGGCGGAAAGAGCACAAATCCGCGAGCAGATGGCTTCGGAAACGGGTATAGGTCCCACGATTGACAATCATGCTACGACCCAGGAGATGTGTTTCCTGGCCCGTCTCTATAAGGCAACGCACAAGAAAGCCTACCGCGAAGCTTTCATGCGCGGTCTCGACTATCTCGTTGAGGCCCAGTACGACAACGGCGGGTGGCCCCAGTACTACCCCGTCAAGACAAAGAAGTCCGGTCCCGACTATTCCTGGAATATCACCTACAACGACGATGCGATGGTCAATGTCATGAAACTGATGCGCGATATCGCCCGCGGAAAAGCACCCTATGACGCACTCCGCCTGTCGGCCGGCGAAACGGCCAAGGCACAGGAAAGCTATGAGAAAGGCATCCGCTGTATCGTCGAGACACAAGTGTGGAAGAACGGACAGCCCACCGTTTGGTGCCAGCAGCACGACCCCGAAACCCTGAAGCCCGTCAATGCCCGCGCTTTCGAACTGGCCAGCCTGACAGGTTGTAACGAGACCCCGGAAATCCTGCGCATGCTGATGGACTATCCCAATCCCGACGAGAGCATCATACGTGCAGTTTGCGGTGCGGTCGACTGGCTCAAAAGCCACGCTATCCACAACAGGAAACTCGAAAAATTCACCAACGCCCAGGGCAAGAAGGATATCCGTCTTGTGGAGGCCGACGGCGCACCAGATCTCTGGGCCCGATATTACGATCTGGATACCGGGGAGCCTTTCTTCTGCGACCGCGACGGTGTGAAACGTGCCCGCCTCGATGAGGTCGGCTACGAGCGCCGCAACGGCTACACCTGGCTCGACAACGATGTGCAGAGCGCCCTCGACCGTTTCCCCGCCTGGTACAATAAACACTGTCCCGGCAATTTCCAGGAGGGCGACTACTATCTCTATTGCCACATGAACGATGCAGGCCCGGCCTATACTGCCTATGCGCTATCGAAGGACGGTTTCCACTATCACGACCTGCTGAACGGCGACTCCATCTTTGCGGATGCC
>CAJOOX010000168.1 GCA_905236195.1 uncultured Bacteroidales bacterium | reverse complement strand
AACTTCAGATTGTGGAAGGCCATTGGGGCCCGACGTATGCCAGCATCTGCAATGTCGGCAACTCCGATACCGAAGGCGGCAAGTTCACCGAGTATGACTTGGCTGGTAACGGCGGCAAGTTCGGTCTTGTCCTGACAGAGGAGATTCTCAATGCCGCACTCGAACAGAAGTGGTGGGGCGGTGTCTTCCTCGGTAATGGCGACAATGTCATAATCACCAAGATTACTATTCAGTAATGTACAACTTACAAAACAATAAAGTTAGCTCTATGAAATACCTTTCATATTTTATTATTGCAGCAGTCATGGGTTCTACCCTGGCTGCCTGCAATGACGATGACGTTGCAAAACGTGAATTGGACTTGATTCTGCGCAGCCATAGTCTTTCCGACGGGACAGAACCACGAGTTCATTCCAACACGCCATACGATTTGACATTGGACTTCAATTGCTGTGTGGAGATAGCCAATGCGAATGGAATTACTGTCAATGGTCAGCAGACCAGCGCATACGTCACTCCCGGCAACCGAATGCAGATTACCGTTCCGATGATTCTTCAGGAAGGTTCCGAGTATGAAGTAAACATTGCTGAAGGAAGTTTGAATGTCATTGAATTGGGTGAGAATTACAGCTTTTCAGGCCAGTCGCCTGCTTTCGCTGTAAACTTCAAGACGAAACAATCTCCGGACGTTTATGTTACCAAGACACTTAGCAATTCCAATGCGACGACAGAAACGAAGGCCCTTTATGATCTGTTGCTCGGCTACTATTGTAAAAAGACCCTCACCGCTATGATGGCGAATGTGGCGTGGAACAATGACTACTCCGAGCAAATCAATTACTGGACCGGTAAGTATCCTGCTATCAACGGTTACGACTATATTCATCTGCCTTATGATGGAACGTGGATTGATTACAGCGACATTACCCCCGTTCAGGAATGGCATAATGCAGGAGGTATAGTAACAATCATGTGGCATTGGAACGTGCCCACTGAAGAGCCCCAAGCTGAACCCGAGCCTTCAACGGGCGATGGCGTGCTTGCCTCTGAGGAGAAAGTGATGCCTTCAGATTGGTCAGGCTGGTACAAGATTGAGGCTTCTTCGTTTGCCTCTGCAAAGGAGGGCGATGTCATCACCGCACAGACCAAGGACGTAGCTGCCGGAGCTCAAGGCTCGTTCAAGGATGGGTCTTCTTGGAGCGGTCTGGTGGATGGCAATGGTGTGTCCTACGAATATTTCGATATCACAGGTGATTTTACTATTACCCTCGACAGCAAGCTCCTCGAAGCAATTCAGGCTAATGGTCTCATTATATCGGGCCATGATTACACACTGACTGGTGTGACACTTGCTTCCGCTCAGGCCAAGCCGCTGACTGTCTCTCAAATCGAATATACAGTCAATCCCGACGAGACTGATTTCAAAGCCGACAATTGTCTGGTTGAAGGTACTTGGGAGAATACTGTTTGGAAGAACGACCTGGCAAAGGTTGCCGCCCATCTGAAGGAACTGCAGGCCGCTGGTATTCCAGTGCTGTGGCGTCCGTTCCATGAGGCCAAAGGTAACTATGATGTCTATGAAGAAGGTACAGGTGCATGGTTCTGGTGGGGCGCTGCCGGTCCCGAAGTCTTCAAAGAACTCTGGGTTGCAATGTATGACTACATGAAGGCTGAAGGATTGAATAACCTTATTTGGGTATGGACAGACATTCCGGATTATATTGATTCGGCTTGGTACCCCGGCGATGAATATGTCGATATCGTGGGCGTTGATATTTATAATAAGAAGTCCGTCATCGATATCTTTGACAAGTTGTGTGAGACTTATCCTTCTAAGATAATCACATTGTCAGAGTGCGGCAATGTTCCGACAGTCGGCGATATGTTCAATGCCTTTGCTGAATGGTCATGGGCTATGCCTTGGTATAATGGTTCTGACGCAGAGCACGCAACCCGCGAGTGGTGGGAGGCAACGATGAGTTCAGAGTATGCCGTCACTCGTGATCAGTTAAAGTAATTCTTCTAAAAAACTTGCCCCGTGAGAGTTAGTCTTATGCGGGGCAAGATTTATCTCTTCATGCCCTTTTGACGGCATGAATTCCCGACATAGAAATAATATTCTAAACAATCATATGCTAAAAATCATTCTGGCATCCCTAATTGCTATAGTTCTGGCAACATCGTGTAGAACCCAAACAGAGCCAACTCCCAATCTTACACCTGCCCAGCGTCTCGAGAAACGGCTTCGCGCCATAGTGGCAGATTCGTGCTTTATGTACGGCCATCACGACGATACGGCCTACGGCTACACCTGGAACAACCAGGATATCCCCGAAGCCGGCAATCAGGATACCACGGGACGCAGCGACGTCAAGGATGTCTGCGGCGACTATCCGGGTGTAATCAACTGGGACCTGGGTATGCTGGAATGTGCCGAGGTGATGCCGCTGAAGGATAACAACGGTCCCCTTTCGGGTGAAAAAGCTTGTATTACACCGGTGGATCAGCGCGGCGGGCGCAATCTCGACAGTGTTCCGTTCTCCCGCATTGCAAAGGAGATAGTGAAGCATGATGCCCGCGGCGGTATCAACACCATATCGTGGCATCCGCTCAACCCCGCCACAGGCAAGAACGCGTGGGACACTACCGACTCGACCGTAGTGCGCAAGATTGTGACACCCGGCACCAGGGAGCACATCGTCTTCCAGCGCTGGGCTATGAACTGCGCCGACTTCATCGGCGCACTCCGCGATGCCGAAGGCAACCGCATTCCCGTGGTTTTCCGTCCCTGGCACGAACACACCGGTTCGTGGTTCTGGTGGGGCAAGGATCTCTGCACTGTGGACGAATACAAGGCCCTGTGGAAACTGACACGCGATATCTTCGATGCCGAGGGTGTTGACAATGTCCTGTGGTGTTATTCCCCCGACCGCATCGGTTCGCCTGAGGAATACACCGAACGCTATCCCGGCGACGAATACGTCGATATTCTGGGTGCCGATGTCTATATGTTCGGAATGGAGGACGGTATCGCCGACTTTCTGAGTCGTGCACGCATGCAGCTGCAGGCCGCTACCGACCTTTCGCGCACGAACGGCAAAATCGTCACCCTCTCCGAGACGGGCCACGAGACCGTGCCGCTCGCCAACTGGTACGACGAGGTGCTGCTGCCTCTCTGCAGGGAGTTCCCCATCGCCTACGTCTGTGTGTGGCGTAACGCCTATCCCGCGCTGAAGCCCAATCATTTCTATGCGCCCTATGCGGGTCATTCGTCCGTCCCTGGCTTCCTTAATTTCTACAACGACCCTAGGACACTTTTCTGCAAGGAGACGGCCAATTATAAATAAAAAAAGAAGTCGAAATAACGAGATAACGAGATGTCGAGATATCGAAATATCGACATGACGAAATAACGAAAAACGAAAAAAACTAGAACATGTTGTCTTTCGAAGAACGTAAAAAACTGGTGACGGAGCGTTATGAGGAGCTCATCAACCGTCCGAACTGCCCCATCGAGGGCAACGGTATATTCTGCCGTTATGAGAACCCTGTAGTGACAGCCGAAATGGCTCCGCTCATCTGGAGATATGATTTCAATCCCGCCACGAATCCTTTCTTTGAGGAACGTCTGGGTGTGAATGCCACCCTCAATTCCGGAGCCATCAAGATGAACGGCAAGTACTGCCTTGTAGTACGCGTCGAGGGCTATGACCGCAAGAGTTTCTTTGCGGTTGCCGAGTCGCCCAACGGCGTCGACCACTTCGTGTTCCGCAATCATCCCATCACGATGCCCGAAACCGAAGATCCCGGCACAAACATCTACGACATGCGACTCACGAAACATGAGGACGGCTGGATCTACGGTCTCTTCTGTGTGGAGCGTCACGACCCGGCACATCCCGAGGATCTGTCGGCAGCAACGGCTACCTGCGGCATCGCCCGCACCAGGGACCTCGAACACTGGGACCGTCTGCCCGACCTGAAGACGAAGTCGCAGCAGCGCAATGTGGTGCTCCATCCCGAATTCGTGAACGGTAAATATGCGCTTTATACGCGTCCGCAGGACGGTTTCATCGACACCGGATCTGGCGGCGGCATCGGCTGGGCATTGGTCGATGATATCACGCATGCCGAGGTGAAGGAGGAACTCATCATCGAACCCCGTTACTATCACACCATCAAGGAGGTGAAGAACGGTGAGGGGCCCCATCCCATCAAAACCCCGAAGGGCTGGCTCCACTTGGCTCACGGTGTCCGCGGCTGTGCTTCGGGTCTGCGCTATGTGCTCTATATGTACATGACATCGCTCGAAGAACCCTGGAAGCCCATTGCAACTCCCGGCGGCTACTTCATGGCTCCTGTAGGGGAGGAGTATATCGGCGACGTGATGAATGTGCTCTTCACCAACGGCTGGATCTGTGACGAGGACGGCAAAGTCTTCATCTACTATGCAAGCTCCGACACCCGCATGCATGTGGCCACATCGACAATTGACCGTCTGGTGGATTACTGCATGAACACCCCGGTTGACGAGCTGACTACAGCCGCCTCGGTCCGCACCCGCAATGCGCTTATTGACCGCAATCTCGCTTTTTTGAAATAGACTATAGATAAAAAGACTAAAGACTATAGATAAAAAGACTAAAGAATAAAGAAATATGACGAATTCGGAAATTATAGATGTCATCGTAGGATGTGCTATGGAGGTACGAAGTCACTTGACCCCTGGATTTGAGGAAAAAGTCTATAAGAATGCAATGTTCTATGAAATGACAAAACAGGGTCTGAAAGTCGATACAGAAGTCATGTTTCAGGTCAAGTATAAAGACCTCGTAGTAGGTACATATCGCTGATATTGTTGTCGAAGGAAACGTCATCGTCGAGCTTAAAGCTACGAATGCCTTAACTCCTCTTAATGAAGTGCAGTTGGTGAACTATTTGACTGCAACCGGCATCGATGACGGTCTCCTTATCAACTTCGGCTCGGAGAAAATCGAAATTCGTCATCGAACCCGTCTTTACAATCGAAGGTAATCAGTTCTATCATATATTTATTCTAAATTCTAACGTCTTTTATTCTAACGTCGATAGTCCTTATTCTAAAGTCTATAGTCTATAGTCCAAAATCTAAAGTCCATAATTCGACAGTCAAATACAGTTTTATATGGCAACGTTATCAGAAAAAATCGGCTACGCGCTCGGAGATGCTGCTGCAGGCGGTATCACCTGGAAAATCATGTCGATAGCCTTCCCCGTGTTTTTCACCAGTATCTTCGGTCTGACAGTCGCCGACACGGCGCTGCTCATGCTCATCGCCCGAATGTTCGATGTTGTCACCGACCCGCTGATGGGTTCGCTGGCCGACCGCACCCAGTCCCGATGGGGAACCTATCGTCCCTGGCTCATCTTCGGAGCCATCCCGTTGGGACTGGTCTTCGCACTTCTGCTCTATACACCCGATTTCGGGCCTGCCGGCAAACGTGTGTGGGCCTATTCGTTCTACCTCCTCATGATGGCGGTCTATACGGCTGTCAACGTGCCCTACGGCTCGCTGCTCGGCGTGATGACCCAGGACGATGACGAGAAGAACCAGTTCTCGTCCTTCCGTATGGTGGGCGCCTACGCCATGGGTTTTGTTACCCTGCTGTCGTTCCCCTATATCCTGGAGTTCATCGGCGGAGAGAAAGTGCCCGGTTCGAACGAGTACACCATCGAGGCCCAGCAGCACCAGTATGCCCTGATTGGAGTTATTTTCGGCATCATTGCCGCATTGGGTACGCTGGCCTGCGGTCTGATGACCAAGGAGCGAATCAAACCCGTACGTGCCGAGAAATTCTCATTCCGGCAGTTCGGCGACCTTTTCCGCAACCTGCCTTGGGTTTATCTGACCCTCATCGGTATCTGCACCAATTTCTTCAACGGCTTCCGCTATGCCGTTGCGGCCTATATGTTCACCTACTGTCTGGGCGGCGACGTGAATGTCACCAATTCGCTCTTCACCCTGATTATCAACTACACGGTGTTCATGACCTTCGGCGAAGCCACCTGTATGATCTTCGGCGGCGTTTCACCCTGGTTCACGCGCAAGGTGGGTTCCAAGCGCAAAGCCTTCATGTGGGCTGCCGTCATCTGTCTGGTCTTCTCCGTGGCCTTCTATTTCGTACCCATGGATGCCGACTATATCTGGCTGATGATAGCCGTCGTTGTGCTCACCAGCATCGGTATCGGTCTCTATTCTCCCCTGCTTTGGTCGATGTATGCCGACGTGGCCGACTATGCCACCGAAAAGAACGGCGTATCCTCGACGGGTCTCATCTTCTCGTCGGGTACGATGGCCCAGAAGTTCGGTACCGCCATCAGCGGTTCGCTGGTCGCCCTTGCCCTCGGCTTTGCGGGATTCTCGTCCGGTACGGATGAACTCGGCAAGACCGTCGTCACCATCACCGATATGGAGGCAGTGCGCAATATGATCTGGCTCATCTTCTCCATCTTCCCGGCTCTGATAGCAGGATTTATTCTCCTGATTTCATCGTTCTATCCCATCAAGAAATAAAGTCCTATGAACAACGGCAAGTTACAGACCCTGCGGGACGAAGTGCTTGAGGTGCTCCGCGAGAATATCCTGCCCTTCTGGATAGAGAAGATGGAGGATCATGAGCATGGCGGCTTCTACGGCCGCATCGACGGCAGCGGAGTACTGCATCCCGAGGCCGAACGGGGAGCCATTCTCAATGCCCGTATCTTGTGGTCGTTCTCGGCTGCCTACCGTGTTTTGGGCAATCCCGAGTACCTGGAGGCCGCTACGCGCGCCAAGGAGTATTTTCTGGCCCATTTCATCGACCGCGAGTTCGGGGGTGTGTTCTGGAGCGTGGATTATCTGGGTAATCCTCTCAATACGCGCAAACAGTTCTACGCCATCGGTTTTGCCATCTACGGTCTCTCGGAATATGCACGTGCCACGGGCGACAAGGAAGCCCTGCAGGAGGCTATTGCCCTCTATGAGTGTATCGAAAAGTATGCCCTGGATTCCCAGTACAACGGCTACATCGAAGCCCGTACCCGCGAGTGGGGCGAGATTGCCGACATGCGCCTCTCCGAGTTGGATGCCAATTTCCCGAAGTCGCAAAACACCCATCTGCACATCATCGAGCCGTATGCCAACCTCTACCGAATCTGGAAAGACGCGCGTCTCGAGAAGTCGCTGAGAAACATTATCGGAATCTTCACCGACCGCATTCTCAACCCGGAGACCCATCATCTTGATCTGTTCTTCGAGATGGACTGGACGCGCGGTGCCGGACAGCTGGAGAGCTACGGTCACGACATCGAGTGTTCGTGGCTCATGCACGAGGCCGCGCTGGTGCTCGGCGACCCGGAGGTGCTCCGCAAGATGGAGCCCGTCGTACAGATGGTTGCCAAAGCCTCCGAGAAAGGACTGCGTCCCGACGGAAGCATGATCCATGAGGCCAACCTCGATACCGGTCACGTCGATGACGATCTCCACTGGTGGGTACAGGCCGAAAACGTGGTGGGCTGGTTCAATATCTGGCAGCATTTCGGCGACGAACCCGCTCTAGACCGCGCCCTGCAGGGCTGGCAGTATATCAAGGACAACCTCATCGACCGCGAGAACGGCGAGTGGTTCTGGAGCCGACATCCCGACGGAAGCATCAACCGTACCGACGACAAAGCCGGCTTT
>CAJOOX010000167.1 GCA_905236195.1 uncultured Bacteroidales bacterium | reverse complement strand
GAGCTTCTCATCACCGACAACTACACGGGTGATCCCGCCGCAACGACATGGACCGACATCACACCCGCAATGACCGAAGGCAACGATTGGAACAACTGGTATGACGCAGCCGTGAACATCCCGGCCGCAATGCTCAAGGCCAACGTGGTCATCGCCCTCCACTACACCTGCGCCGACAACTCCGCGACCTGGGAAGTCAAGAACTTCAAGGTCAGCAAGGGTGCTGCCGGGAGCACAAATCCCGGCACGGATAACCCCGGTGGCGGCGATGTGACCGGCAAGGGAGCTACCGCCGATGACCCGCTGCTGGCTTCCGAGGCTCTGGCCCTCATCACAAGCGACAATATTCCTTCAGGCAAAGTATATATCAAGGGTATTGTGGTCAGCATCGACGAAATCAGCACTTCTTACGGCAACGCGACTTACTACATCTCCGATGACGGAACAACAGCCAACCAGCTTGAAGTATTCCGCGGCTACAGCCTCAACGGCGACAAGTTCACCTCGACAGACCAGCTCAAGGTCGGCGACGAACTCGTCATCTACGGCGAACTTGTCAACTACAAGGGCAACACTCCCGAAGTAACCCAGGGCAGCCAGATTATCAGCCGCAAGACCAACGGTTCCGGCGAACAGGGAGGCGAGCAGGGCGGCACCGACACGCCTTCAGTTGAGCCTACGGGTGACAACCTGGTGGGCAACGGCGACTTCGAGACCTGGGCCGACGGTCTTCCCGCCAACTGGAAGACAGCCTCCACAGCCGGCAATGCCAACCTCAGCCAGAGCAGCGATGCCCACAGCGGCTCTTACTCCGTAAACGTGGAAGGTGTGACATCCGCCAACAAGCGTCTCGGATATCAGGAGATTACGCTCAAGGCCGGAACCTACAACATCAGGTTCTATGCCAAGGCAGCTACAGCAACCGGCGGCTCAGTTCGTCCCGGCTACGTGCCCGTCAAGGCAGACGGCACGGTGGGTTCCTATCTCTACGGCGATTATGTGAACGGTCTTACCACCGAGACCTGGGTGGAATGCATCCACAGCTTCACGCTCACCGAGGAGACCAAAATCTCGCTCGTGGTGATGTGCTCCAAAAACCCCGGGGGCAACGTCCTGATTGACGATTATTCGCTCACCACCTCCGACGGAGGGCTTGTGAAATAAAGCCATATATTAAATATGTGTAAGTTCAGACACATCCTCTATGTAGCAGTACTCCTCGCGGGTACTGCTTCGTGCTCTGAATCCGATGACGATATCCAGCTGGGCGGAGGAGGCTCTTCCTCTGCCGGTTCGGGGACGGTCGCCAAAGGATATGCCGCCAGGATGGAGGTTCCGGCACTGAAGGCCGGTAATCTCTTCATTCAACATTCCACGCGCATCTCCGGTTCCACCGACTCGGTGATGACCTATTGTATGGAATTCGACCCCGACAAGCTCCACTCCCGATGGATTGCCTTCCGCTTCGACAGCCGGACCCGCGAGAATAATACATCACGCACGGATGCCTGGGCCGACGATCCCTCCCTCCCCTCGCGCTGTCAGGTGGGCACATCCACCTTCGACGGCTATACGCGCGGACACCTTTGCGCCTCGGCCGACCGGCTCTATTCCCGCGAGGCCAATGCCCAGACTTTCTACATGTCGAACATGTCGCCCCAGCTCTACGATTTCAATTCCAACTACTGGACATCCTACGAAGCGCTGGTTCAGAAGAAAGGGCGTGATGACAGCTTCTCCGACACGCTCTACGTCGTGAAAGGCGGTACGATAGACAACGGCCAGACGATAGGCACCGTAAGCCGCGGGTTCGGGAAAAACGTAGTCGTGCCCAAATACTATTTCATCGCCCTGCTCAAGTGTAAGAACAGCACCTATGAGAGCATCGGATTCTGGGTGGAGCATAAAAACTACGGTTATGCACAATATCAGGTGCCCGCATCCGAACTGTCCGCCCACGCCGTCACCATCGATGACCTCGAGAAGAAGACCGGCATCGACTTCTTCCCCAACCTGCCCGATGCCGCCGAGAAAGTGGTCGAGGCATCCTATTCCCTCTCCACATGGGGACTGAACTAAGGGTTCTGGGTTATAATGGTTAATGGGTATCGGTTAACGGTTAAATTATGAAGATTCAAGACTGGAATCCGGAGGAAAGACCCCGCGAGAAAATGATGTCTCAGGGTGCCGACGCGCTTACCAATGCCGAGTTGCTCGCCATCCTCATCAACACGGGACAGAAAGGCAAAACGGCGGTGGATATCGCCCAGGAGGTGCTCCATGACTGCCACAATTCGCTGGTGGAACTGGGACACATTCTGCTGCGGGGCGAGGGCCGCGAACGGCTCAGCGGCCTGGGCGATGCCAAGATATGCGCCATCAATGCAGCCCTGGAACTGGGCCGTCGCCGTCAGCATCAGGAGGAGATTGAACGTGAACAGGCCATTGTGGTCAAGAGCAGCGCACAGCTCTTTGCCGTCTTCAACCAACCCCTCTCCGACCTCGACCACGAGGAATTGTGGGCCCTCTATATGAGTAAGAACGGCAAGATTATCCAGAAACTGCAGATCTCGGAGGGCGGTGTGGATTTCGCTGGAGCCGATGTGAGGAAAATCATCCGGCCCGCCATTGAATACATGGCATCGGTGATTGCGATTTGCCACAACCATCCCCACTCCTCGACAAAACCGTCAAAACCCGACCAGGAGTTCACCTACCGACTCAAACAGGCCCTCTCCTACTTCGATATCCGGCTCCTCGACCATATCGTCATCTCCGAAGGAAAATACTACTCTTTCGTTGAAAACGGATTATTATAATTTCAATCAATAAATAAAAATTTCTTTATGTTGCTCAAACACTTCAAATTCATGGCTGTTGCCTTTGCAGGCCTCGCTCTTGTCGGCTGCAACAACGCCAAGTATCAGTATGAGACCGTTGAAGGCGATCCTCTCAACGCGAAAATCTACACCCTGCCCAACGGTCTGAAGGTCTATATGACCGTCAATACCGAACAGCCCCGCATCCAGACTTACATCGCAGTACGTGCGGGCGGTAAGAACGACCCCGCCGAGACGACAGGTCTCGCCCACTATTTCGAGCACCTCATGTTCAAGGGCTCCGAACAGTTCGGCACGATGAACTACGAACTCGAGAAACCCCTTCTCGACGAGATTCAGGACCTGTTCGAGGTATATCGCAAGACCACCGATCCTGCAGAACGCAAGGCCATCTATCACAAGATTGACTCGGTGAGCTACGAGGCTTCGAAGTATGCCATTCCCAACGAATACGACAAACTCATGGCCGCCATCGGTGCCGACGGAACCAACGCCTACACCTCCAACGACCAGACCGTCTATGTCGATGACATCCCCTCCAACCAGGTCGAGAACTGGGCACGCGTGCAGGCCGACCGTTTCCGCCACAACGTGATCCGAGGGTTCCACACCGAGCTTGAGGCCGTCTATGAGGAGAAGAACATCTCCCTCACCAAGGACAACCGCAAGATTATCACCGCACTCTTCGAGAAACTCTTCCCCAGCCATCCCTACGGCACTCAGACCGTGCTCGGTACGCAGGAACAGCTCAAGAACCCCTCGATTGTCAACATCAAGAACTTCTACAACGAGTGGTATGTACCCAACAACATTGCCATCTGTCTCTCGGGCGACTTCGATCCCGACGAGATGGTGGACATCATCACCGAATACTTCGGCGACTGGGAACCCAACCACAGCCTTCCTACACTGGATTTTGCTGCCGAGAAGCCCATCACCTCTGAAATCGACACCACCGTCCTGGGTCCCGAACAGGAGATGCTGTTCCTGGGCTGGCGTCTGCCCGGCGCTTCCAACCATGACGCCGAAATCGGCGAAGTGACCAGCCAGCTGCTCTCCAACGGAACTGCCGGTCTGATGGACCTCAACATCAACGCCGTTCACCGCGCCCTCTATGCCGGCACTCAGATTTACACTCTTGCCGACTACAGCGCCTATCTGGCCTTCGGTCTGCCCATGCCCGGCCAGGACCTTACGGATGTCAAGAAACTCATCCTCGACGAGATTGCCAAAATCCGTCGCGGCGAATTTGACGAGAAGATGATGGAGGCTGTGGTCAACAACTACCGTCTCAATGAGCAGGAGGAGCTCCAAAGCAATCAGGCCCGCGCCGACATGTTTGTTGAAGCATTCATCAATCATCAGGAGTGGAGCGATGCCTGCGGCAAGATGGACCGTATCGCCCGTCTCACCAAGCAGGACATTGTCGATTTTGCCAACAAATATCTCACCGACAACAGCGTCGTTGCCGTCTATAAGCGTCAGGGCATTGATCCCACCATCCAGGTGATGGAGAAACCCGAGATTACGCCCATTCTCACCAACCGCGACACCACGTCGGCTTTCGTGCGTGAGATTCAGGCCGCCAAGCCCGCACCCATCTCTCCTGTCTTTGCCGATTACCGCAAGGATCTCTCCATCCTCTCGGCCAAGCAGGACATCCCCGTCTATTACAAGAAGAACGATATGAACGGACTCTTCGAGCTGATGTATGTCTATGAGACCGGCTCTTTGGCCGACAGCCTGCTTCCCCTCGCTACCGAATATCTCGATTACATCGGCACCGACAGCATGACCCATGAGCAGATTGCACAGGAGTTCTACCGTCTCGGCTGTTCCTATTACATCCGTGTCGGTGAGGAACGCACCACCGTCACCCTCTCTGGTCTGAATGACAACCTTGTACCCGCCATGCAGCTCATGGAGAACCTGCTCGCCGGTGCTCAGGCCAACCCCGAGACCTGCATGAGCCTCCTTCAGGCTTTCATTCAGTCACGTATGAACCAGAAGTCCTCCCAGGATGCCAACTACCGCGCCCTCTGCCAGTATGTGCAGTACGGTGGCATGAACCTCCGCGGCACTATCAAAAATGAGGACCTCCTCAAGATTGACCCCAACACCCTGGTTGAGAAGGTGAAAGCTCTCGCCGGCCTGCAGCACCGTATCCTCTACTACGGCCCCGCTTCCGACAAGGAGATTCTGTCAGTGATCAATGACAACCACAACACGGCCGAGACGCTTGCCACTCCCGCAGCATTTGAGCCCCTTGTGCCTGTTATAACAGCTTCCAACGAGATTTTCCTCGCTCCCTATGCTGCCAACAACATCTACATGCGCGGATTCTCCACCAAGTCCGAGGACGTATTCAATGCCGACAGGGAGCCCATCCGCAACCTTTACAATGAGTACTTCGGCGGCGG
Source organism: uncultured Bacteroidales bacterium (assembly GCA_905236195.1). GTDB lineage: Bacteria > Bacteroidota > Bacteroidia > Bacteroidales > UBA3663 > Liminaster. Next base: position 2,157 of record CAJOOX010000167.1, on the reverse strand, counting down.
CATGAACTCCATTGTATTCCAGGAAATCCGTGAGGCTCGCGGCCTGGCCTACAACGCATGGTCGTTCATGGGCAGTGTCGGTCGCAAGGGCCGCATCCAGACCCAGTTCTGGCACATCATCACCCAGAACGACAAGATGAAGGACGCTGTCTCGGCCATGTACGGCATTCTCGACGAAATACCCGTTTCCGAACCCGCATTTGTGATTGCCAAGGAAGGTCTCCTCAACCGTCTGCGCACCCAGCGCACCACGCGCAGCGCCGTGCTCTGGAGCTACATTTCCGCCCAGGACAAGGGGCTTGACTACGACCTCAACCGCTCGACTTTCGAGAACGTGCAGAACCTCACCCTCCAGGATGTAGTGAAGTATCAGCAGCAGAACATCAAGGGACGCACCTACCACATCGGCATCCTCGGCGACGAGACGCAGCTCGACATGAAGTTCCTCGAGAGCTGCGGCAATATCCGCCGTCTCACTCCCGAACAGATTTTCGGTTACTAAAAGATTCTCCCCGGCCCTCCCTGTTCAGGGAGGGTGTGGGATTTGTTCAGAGCGAACCCATCAAACCCATTAACCCCATAAAACCCATTAACCCCATCACCCGAAAAAAAAATGAAGAAGATTCTGTTATTAGGCAGCGGCGAACTCGGTAAGGAATTCGTGATTGCCGCCATGCGCGCAGGACAGTATGTCATTGCCTGCGACCGTTACGACAACGCGCCGGCCATGCAGGTGGCCGACGAGCGCGAAGTGTTCTCCATGCTTGACGGCGATGCCCTCGAAGCTGTCGTCAACAAACACAAGCCCGACATCATCGTGCCCGAAATCGAGGCCATCCGTACAGAGCGTCTCTTCAAGTTCGAGGAACAGGGCATCCAGGTCGTTCCCTCGGCCCGTGCCGTCAACTACACGATGAACCGCCGTGCCATCCGCGACCTGGCCGCCAAAGAGCTGGGGCTGCGTACGGCCAAGTACTTCTACGCCAAGACCTACGACGAGTTCAAGGCTGCCGCCGACCAGATTGGCTTCCCCTGTGTGGTCAAGCCTCTCATGTCGAGCAGCGGTCATGGCCAGAGCTACGTCTATAACGAGTCCGAACTCGAACAGGCCTTCAAGGAGGCAATGGAGGGCTCGCGCGGCGATGTCAAGGAGGTCATCATCGAGGAGTTCATCGACTTCGACTCGGAGTTCACGCTCCTCACCGTCACACAGCAGCACGGCTGGCCCACCCTCTTCTGTCCCCCCATTGGCCACGTCCAGAAGGCGGGCGACTATCGTGAGTCCTGGCAGCCTTACTCGATTCCCGAGGCTGCTCTCAAGCAGGCCCAGATGATGGCCGACAAGGTCACAAAAGCACTTACCGGTGCAGGCATCTGGGGCGTAGAGTTCTTCCTGACGAAACAGGGCGAGGTCATCTTCTCGGAACTCTCGCCCCGTCCGCACGATACGGGCATGGTCACCCTGGGCCACACAACCAACCTCTCGGAGTTCGAGCTCCATCTGCGTGCTGTGCTGGGTCTGCCCATAGCCGGCATCCATCTCGAGCATGCAGGCGCCTCGGCTGTGATTCTCTCGCCCAAAGAGGCTTCCACGCCCGTTGACCGCTCTCTCCTCCCCTACAACCTCGAGACGGCGCTGCAGGAGGACCGCACCCGCATTCGCATCTTCGGCAAACCCGAGGCCCACAAAGGTCGCCGCATGGGCGTCATCCTCTGCTATGGCGAGGTCGGCGACGATGTCAATGCCCTCCGCGACAAGGCCAAACGCCTGGCGCAGACCGTCCTGGGAACCCATCCCTACGACAAGTTGAAATAAGGGCACTAAAAAAAGAGGACGCTGTTTCAGCGTCCTCTTTTTTGTCACTTTCCTTCCTTCATCCAGCGTTCCAGCCGGGTCGTCAGGGGAGACCAGCGGGCCACCAGCCAGCCGCAGAGCAGGGCTGCCAAAATGGTTCCTTCGCGGGCCGTCATCAGGATGGCATCGAGGATGTCACCGCCTTTCCAGAGGACAAAGCCGACAGCAGATATCAGAGCCAGCACCACCATCGAACTGTCGAGCCAGATTTTCATCTGCCCGAAGTTTTTTTGCCACCGGATGCAAGTGTAGTGCAGCAACGCCTCCATCGACATCATCGTCACCGCGGGTTTTACCTCCAG
>CAJOOX010000166.1 GCA_905236195.1 uncultured Bacteroidales bacterium | reverse complement strand
TGATCACGAGCCACAAGGAGATCGACGGCATCCTTGCCATTGAGCATGCGTCCGGAGGCATTGATGCGGGGGCCTATCTTGAATACGATGTCGGCATTGGTGAGTTTGGTCTTCTCGAGGCCGCACTGGCGGATGACGGCTTTGAGACCGGGACATGGCGTCTCGTTTAGACAGCGAAGCCCCGAGTAGCTCAGCACACGGTTCTCGCCTGTGATGGGTACGATGTCGGACGCGATGGAAATGGCGCAGAGGTCCAACAGGGGATAGAGGAGCTGGAACTCATTCATGCCGTTATCGCGTGCAAAAGCCTGCATGAGTTTGAAACCCACGCCGCAGGCGGAGAGATGGGGATAGGGATACTCGTCATCCTCGCGTTTGGGGTCGAGTACAGCGACAGCCTCGGGCAGCACCGGGTCGGGTTTGTGATGGTCACAGATGATGAAATCAATGCCCTGTTCGCGCGCATAGCGCACCATTCGGACAGCTTTGATTCCGCAGTCGAGGGCAATGATGAGTTTCACTCCGCTTTCGAGGGCATAGTCGATGCCGCGCTGAGAGATACCGTAGCCGTCGTCGTAACGGTCCGGTATATAGTAATCCAGATTTGAGTAGAAGTGCTGAAGACAGCGATAGACCAGCGCTACCGCCGAAGTTCCGTCGACATCATAATCGCCATAGACGAGAATTTTCTCTTTGCGTCCGATGGCCTGATTGAGGCGTTCGACAGCCAGGTCCATATCCTTCATCAGGAAGGGGTCGTGGAGATCGGCCGCCAACTGGGGGCGGAAAAAGTGCTGTGCCTGTTCCGCTGAAGTGACCCCACGCTCGACAAGGAGATGGGCCACGATTGGGTTGATATTAAGCGTGTTTTTTATTTCATCCCTGATCGCTTTCTGATCCTCGGTCAACGTTCGACAATTCCACTGATAAGTAGTTGCCATTATCTTGATCTTTTTTTATTTGCGAGAGGGCATCGGCCTTGACGGGCAGGAGCCAGGCGTCCTTGAAACACTCGTTCTGCCGAAGGTCGAGAAGGTATTGTTCTGCATCGGGTTTGAGGGAGAACAAGTTGATGTAGAGGCGGAAACGTCCGTCTTTGGCGAGAATGCCGATTTCGTTGCGTCCGCCATTGCTCAGACGCTGGAGTTCAGCGCGGGCATTGGCTTCGGTAGAACAGGACGCTACGATGATGTAGTAGAGTTTTCCGTTGACGGAAGAGGCAATCAGATCGCGGCTGTCGGGGAGACCTTCGCGGGAAACTTCCTTCCATACGCCGGGCACGGCCTGAGTGGTGTCGCCGTTGAGGGTGACAAGGGGCGTGAGTGCATTTTCACTCTCAATGGAATCGAGCACGGCTGCATCTTCCCAAGCCTCATCCCATGACTGTCGGGTGAGGGTGTTGAGGTGGAACGTGTTCCTGAGAAAATCGGTATTGACGATATTGGCCTGTTCGTTGCGAGAGTCGAAGGAGGGAACCATGTTGGCAAACATGGCACATACAATCAAGACTGCGACGGCCACTTTGTGAATCCACTGCTTGGGGAGGGTAATGTGGTAGTTTTCGGCATCCTCTTTGGAGTTTGCAGCCACCTGCTTGCTTGCATTTTCGAGCGACTTCCAAGGGGTGAGCGTGATGGTTTCGAGTCCATAACTGGCGGGGTCGCCTACATTGTGAGCGGGCGTGTCGAAAGAAATTTGACCATTGATTTTGAGGAGCGAACCGATATGGCCTACAACTACGGGACCGTAATCCAACTGAGAGATTACAGCTTTCACCTCGCGGTTGATCCAAGCTGTAGCATCGTCATAGCTGACGGAGACTGACTCCATGACCAGGGTGATAAGGACGCCGTCGTCGTGGAGCATCTGAGAAGAGAAGGTAATCTCACGATGAGGTGGCGTAAGCCGAATGCAGCCATCCACATTTTCGCTGTGAGAAGGCACATCTTTCGACATCCATACACCCAATCCCGGCACACAGCAGTAGTGTCGGGTCATGAGCAAAAACTCAACAAATGTGGCTAATTGCATAACTACAGTCGGATTAATTTGTCAATTCCGTTGCAAAGATACGAATTATTTTTCAAATTAAAGGCAAAAGATAAGAAAAAAATGCATTTTACCTCAATTTTTCCCGTATTTGGGCCACAATTTGGGCATCAGCCCCCAGTTCCTGTGCTTTTTGGATGTCGCGCAAAGCATATTCCGGGTCGTTGCGTGAGAGCCTGATCTGAGCCCTCAGAACGTAGGCAAGAGGTTCGGCAGGTCTGAGCTCGATGGCGCGGTTGATGTCCTGGAGCGCTGCGGCCATATGCCCCTGGCGGTAATATACCTCGGCGCGTTCGCGGAGGAGCCGGGGATTATCTTTGTTATGTTCGAGGAGGGCATTATAGAGGTCGAGCGCCATGGTCCATTCTCCCTGTGCCTTGTAGACGTAGGCCATACCCATTCGCGCCTTGGCACTCTTGGGGTTTATACGGTCGATGGATTCGAGGTCGAGTCTGGCGCCTATGGTGTCTCCGGACACAAGACGGCAAAGCGCCCGTTCGTAGAGATATTCTTCGTTGCGGGGCCAAAGGGCGACAAGCGTGGTCCAGTCATCAACAGCAGCACCATAGTCGCCGCGTTCGGAACGGAGTGAAGCCCGATTGCGGAGCAGAATCTCATTGTCGGGTAGGAGCCCAAGCGCCGCCGAGTAGGACAATTCAGCATCGTCGAGACGTCCGATACGGCGTTCGAGGGTGCCCATGTTGGAGAGCAGAAGGGCATTCTGGGGATTGGCTGGTTCCAAACGCATGGCTTCCTTCAGGGCCGCAATGGCCTGGGGGATGCTGTCGTGCTCAATGTAATCAAAAGAGCGGGATACCCAATCATCGTAGGAGGTTTGTCCGAAAATCGTGATGCAGATTGCAAAGTGGGCTATTAGAAATATGAATTTCTTTATCATTTTTACCAGTTTTTGGAGCAAAGATAGCGCTTTTTTCAAAGAAATGATTATCTTTGCACCGAAATTTATATTTATTTAGTTATGAAAGTGAAAACTTTGCTTTTATTTGCATTTCCGGTTTTTGTTCTGGCCACCGGCTGCACGAAGAAGCAGACGATAGCGGAAGACAACCATGTAACCTTCGATACTGTAATGGTTGACACTCTGGCCCGCCTGCTGCCGGAACAGGAACAACCGGTATGTCATCTGCGCATAAACCTGGCCCGTCCGCTGGAAGCCCGGGAGGAAACTAATCTTCCAGCCATCCAGTCGTTCATTGTGAACCTGGTGAAACAGGGCGCCTTTGCATCGAATGCCGGTTCGAAGATTGACAATCTGGTGAAACTTTATACGGAAAACTATATCGCACAATATCGCAAGGATGGAGCCGAACTATTGGCAAACTATGAGGACCAACCTCAGGAAGCATACGGATGGCTCAGTTTTGAGGAGACGGTGGAAGGCAAACCGCTGTTTGACCAGTTCGATTTCTTAAGCTATCAGGTAACTACCTACACCTATTCGGGCGGTGCGCACGGCGAAACGCTTACGAAAGTGGGTGTGTTGGATCTGCAGACGTTCTATCCCCTGAATCTGCTTGATATCTTCGACCTGGATATCCTTCCGCTTGTGGCAGAGAAAATACAGCAGCAGTTGATGAAGGACAACGATTGCAAGACACCCGAGGACCTGACAGAGTATTTTATCGATCCGGCTTCCGTGACGGCAACTGAGAATTTCTTTATAGACCAGCGCGGCATGAACTGGATTTACGACCCGTATGAGATTGCTCCCTATGCGATGGGGACTATCCGTGTGTCGGTGCCCTGGACAGAACTGCGTTCGCTCCTGTTGCCTGATTCTCCGGTGGTGAGGATTGCTGATTTACGGGAAGTGACTGAAGATTAATCAGGACTGAAGACTGAAGATATAGAATATAGATTATAGACAGAAGACTTCTTCAGAAGAATAAAATAAAAGCCAGGCGGTGTGGAACTGTCTGGCTTTATTGTGTGGCACAGCTTATATTACAAACCGATGAACCCGTAGAAGACGATGCCTGCGATGGCGCAGCAGAGGATGACCGTGATGGGATTCCAACGGAATCTGCGGCAACCGAAGAAGGTGGACAGGAAGATGGCAATCGACAGGATGAACGGGATGAAATCGGTACGCGGATTGGAGAAGTTGCTCGGGGTCATCAGTACGAGCACAGCAGCCGCAAGCAGACCGATGATGGCGGGCCGCAGTCCTGAGAATATGGCATTCACCTGCCATGAGTTGCGGTAACGTAGCAAGAGTTTGGAGATGAAGAGCATGAGGATGAAGGGCAGCCAGAGGACGGATACGGTGGCGAGCACCGAGCCGAGCATGCCGCAGCATTGCAATGCCGCAGGGGAGAGGTTGGACTTCAACGCCTCATCGTTCATGACGGAGGTGTATCCCACATACGTCGCACAATTGATTCCGATGGGACCGGGCGTCATGTTGGAGATAGCCACGATGTCGGTGAATTCCTGATCACTGACCCATTGGTTCTTGACCACGACTTCCTGCTGGATGAAGGAAAGCATGGCATAACCACCGCCGAAGTTGAAGAGGCCGATATAGGAGAATACCAGGAAAAGTTTGAAGAAAATCACGGAACGATTGGTCGATTATACTATTTGACGATTGGAAGATTGGACTATTTTCCGGTTTGGCGCTTATAACGACCATAAAGATAGCCGCAGGTTCCCGATATAACGATAATCCAGACGGGAGAGACCCCGAGCAGCCAGATGAGGAGGGTGGAAAGAACCGGAATCCAGACGTTGTGCCAGGTTACCTTGGCGCTGCGTGCCATCGAGAAGACAGGCAGGGCAATGAGGGCTACCACGGCTGGACGAATGCCCCTGAATGCAGCCTCGACCCACCGGTTGTCGCGAAAAATGCGGAAGAATATGGCAATTGCCAGAATACACACCAGCGAGGGAAGCACGGTGCCCAGCGTGGCGACAATCGCCCCCTTGATGCCAGCCACCTTGTAACCGATATGAGACGACATATTGCCGGCCATCAGACCGGGTGTGGCCTGCGAGACGGCAAAGATGTCGAGAAACTCCTCGCGGGAGAGCCATTGTTTGCGATTGACGATTTCGGCCTCCATCAACGGAACCATAGCGGCGCCTCCACCGATAGTGAATGCGCCGATACGGAAAAAGGAGAGAAAGAGTTCGGTTAGCATACTTTGCTACCCGGCTTAACGGCATGTTCCAGGGCGGTGAGGGAAAGACTGCCGTCATAGTCCTCGGCCGACAGAATCATGCCCTGACTTTCGATGCCCTTGAGCATACGGGGAGCCAGGTTGGCAATGAAGCATACCTGACGCCCCACCAGGGCCTCGGGCTCGGTGTACTGTTTGGCAATGCCTGAGACGATGGTGCGGGGTGTACCCGTTCCGTCATCGAGCGTGAACTTGAGGAGCTTGTCGCTCTTCTTCACCTTCTCGCATGCCATGACTGTAGCCACACGGATATCGAGTTTGAGGAAATCGTCGAAAGCAACAGTGTCGGCAATGGGGGCCGGCTTGTAACTCTGTTCCTCGTTGGCCTTTTTGGTGTCGAGCAGTTTCTGAATCTGCGCCTGGATGGTTTCGTCCTCAATCTTCTCGAAAAGGAGTTCGCTAGCCCCCAACTGATGTCCTTCGGGCAGAATGTCGGTACGGCCGAGCTGATTCCAGGAGAAGGACTCCATGTTGAGCATGCGACGGAGTTTCTCGCTGGAGAAAGGCAGGAAGGGCTCGAAAGCGATAGCGAGGTTGGCAGCAATCTGGAGCGAGAGGTTAAGGATGGTCTCCACACGTTTCATATCGGTCTTGGCGACCTTCCAAGGCTCCGTCTCAGCCAAATATTTGTTGCCGATACGCGCCAGCTCCATAGCCTCCTTCTGTGCATCGCGGAACTTGAAGTTTTCGAGCAGATCCTCCACGCGTGCCTTGCAGTCGCTGAATTCGGCGAGGGTCTGACGGTCGTAGTCGGAGAGTTCGCCGAGGGCAGGCACATGGTTGGAGAAGTATTTCTCGGTGAGTTTGAGGGCCCGGTTGATGAAGTTGCCATAGACGGCAACGAGTTCGTTGTTGTTGCGAGCCTGATAGTCCTTCCAGGTGAAGTCGTTGTCCTTGGTCTCGGGCGCATTGGCCGTGAGCACATAGCGGAGTACGTCCTGTTTGCCGGGCATATCGACGAGATATTCATTGAGCCAGATGGCCCAGTTGCGTGACGTGGAAATCTTTTTACCCTCGAGGTTGAGGAATTCGTTGGAAGGCACGTTGTCGGGCAGGGTGTAATCGCCGTGAGCTTTGAGCATGGTAGGGAAGATGATGCAATGGAACACGATATTATCCTTGCCGATAAAGTGGACGATGCGGGATTCGGGATCCTGCCACCACTTCTGCCAGCTGCCCCATTTCTCAGGCTCATTGTCGCAGAGTTCCTTGGTGTTGGAGATGTAGCCGATGGGAGCGTCGAACCATACGTAGAGCACCTTTCCCTCGGCACCTTCGACGGGCACGGGAATACCCCAGTCGAGATCGCGGGTCATGGCTCGTGGCTGCAAATCGAGGTCCAGCCAGGATTTGCACTGCCCGTAAACATTGGGACGCCATTCCTTGTGGCCGGCCAGAATCCATTGTTTGAGCCAGTCCTGATAGTCGTTGAGGGGGAGATACCAGTTTTTGGTAGGTTTCTTGACAAGCGGGTGTCCGTCCTTGCTGTGGGGATTGATGAGTTCGTCGGGCGAGAGGGTGCTTCCGCATTTCTCGCACTGGTCGCCGTAGGCGTCCAGATTGTGACAACGGGGACATTCACCGTGAATGTCGCGGTCGGTGAGGAAGCGGTTTTCCTGTTCGTCGAAGAACTGGAGGCTCTCCTGTTCGACCAGTTTGCCCTCGTCGTAAAGCTTGCGGAAGAAATCGGCGGCAAACTTGTGGTGAATGCTGCTGGTCGTACGGCTGTAGATGTCGAAAGAGATGCCGAACTCGGCAAACGATTTTTTGATGATATTGTGGTAACGGTCCACCACGTCCTGAGGAGTGATGCCTTCCTTGCGTGCGCGCTGGGTAACGGGAACACCATGTTCATCGCTGCCGCCGATGAAGAGGACCTCACGCCCCTTGAGGCGCAGGTAGCGCACATAGATATCGGCAGGCACATAGACACCGGCAAGGTGTCCGATATGTACAGGACCATTGGCGTAGGGAAGCGCAGTGGTCACCAGAGTTCTTTTGAATTTATCCATGACAGTTTATCATTTTTAATAATTCTTCCAAATAATCGCGGGAATTGGAGAGACGCGGTATCTTGTGCTGTCCTCCAAGTTTCCCTTTTGCCTTGAGCCAATCGTTGAAGAGTCCGTGAGGAACAGGGATAAGTTCCAGGCGGGAGAGGAAAATGCCCTTGTAGCGTTTCGCCTCGTAGTTGGAGTTCACTTGCTGGAGGGTCTGATCAAGAAGGTCGGCAAAGGCCTCGATGTCGTCGGGAGCCTTTTCGAAGTCGATCATCCAGGTATGGTGTCCCTTCTTGTCTCCCTCGGCAAATGTGGGAGCCGCGGTATAGTCGGCTATCACAGCCCCGGTACGGATGCAGGTCTTCATCAGTGCCTCGTCGGCATTGCTGACCATGAGTTCTTCGCCAAAGGCATTGATATAGCTTTTTGTGCGGCCCGTAATTTTGATTTTATAAGGGTTCCTGGACGTGAACTTCACCGTGTCGCCGATGATGTAACGCCAAAGACCGGGTGTTGAGATGACCATGGCGTAGTTGACGCCTGTCTCCACCTCCCAAAGCGGAAGGGCCCTGCGGTCGGGACTGTCGAATTCGTCCATGGGGATGAATTCGTAGAAAACGGCATTGTCGATGACCAATTGAAGCGAATTGTCCTCCCAGGAACTCTGAATCCCGAAGAACCCCTCAGACGCATTGTAGGTCTCGAGATAGTGCATCCGCGGGGAAGGGATGAGTTTCCGGTACTGATCCCGATATGGATCGAACGAAATGCCTCCGTGGAAAAATACTTCCAGATTAGGCCATACCTCGGTGAGGTCTTTAGCGCCTTTGGCCTGAAGCACGTTTTTGATGACGCCCATCATCCATGAGGGTACGCCGGAAAGGTTGGTCACATTGACATCCTTGGTCGCCTCCGTGATGGCCTTGAGCTTGGCCTCCCACTCGTTCATCAGTGCGATTTCCTTGCTGGGTGTGCGGATGATGTTCACCAGGGGACTGATATTCTGGATGAGACAGGCACTCAGGTCGCCGGCATGGAGTCCGTGGGCCATTGCCACAGGGGCATGTGAACCGCCGAGAATAAGACCTTTGCCGGACATCATCCTGGATTCGGGATTGAGTCCCAGATAGATGACGACACAATCTGTACCGCCGCGATAGTGGGTCCGGTGGAGGGCGTCTTTGGTGACCGGAATGAACTTGCTCTTGTCGCTGGTTGTGCCGGAACTCTTGGCAAACCATTCGCACAGCCCGGGCCATAGGATATCCTTCTCGCCGTTGAGCATGCGTTCAATCCAAGGCTTGATTTCGTCGTAGGTCGCCAACGGCACCGCCTCGCGGAAAGCGTCGGGCGAGCTCAGTTTATCGAAGCCATGGGCCCGGCCGAATGCCGTATTCCGGGCACGATGCACCAGATAGTTCCACTGTTCGAACTGCAAGTCGCGTGTACGGGTAGCATAGCGTGCTATCAGCCGTGCTCGTCGTGCAAAAGCCAGATAATAGATGAATCTTGTGAAGGACATACGCGGCTATTTGCGGCGAGAGAAACGGGCCTTTTTCTTGGAATCCTTCGGCTCGTTGTCTGCCTCTTCCATAATTTTCCGGGCTTCCTCGTAGGTAAGCTGGTCGGCCTTGACCGATTTTGCCAGATGATAGTTCTTGCCATCCTTGGCGAGGTAAGGCCCCCAGCGTCCGTTGAGCACCTGGAGGGAAGCATCCTCGTCGAAGGTCCGGATGACCTTTTTGGCCTCGGCATCCTGTTTCTCGCGGATGAGGGCAATGGCGTCTTCGAGGGTTATGTTCAGGGGATCCTGTCCCTTGGGCAGGGATACATACAGGGACCCGGCATGAATGTAAGGACCGAAACGTCCGACCCCCACGGCGACGTTTTCGCCTTCATATTCGCCCAACGTCTTGGGCAGATCAAAGAGCCGGAGCGCATCCTCCAGGGTAATGGTCTGGATGGACTGCCCCTTGCGGAGTGAAGCGAAGAGGGGTTTTGCCTCGTCGTTGGAATCTCCAATCTGGGCAATAGGTCCGTATTTTGAAATCTTGACACTCACCTTGCGGCCGGATTTGGGATCGACACCCAACTCGCGCTCGCCCGTTTTCTTTTCTGAACGTTCTTCTCGGGTCTTTTTTACGAGGGGCTCAAACATGTTGTAGAATTTCTCGATGCTGTCATTCCACTTCTCCTTACCTTCGGCAATGAGGTCGAAATCTTCCTCGACTTTGGCGGTGAAGTTGTAGGACATAATCTGGGGAAAATGCATCTCCAGAAAATCGTTGACCACCACACCGATGTCGGTAGGGATGAGTTTGCCGCGGTCGTTGTTGTAGTTTTCGGAAGCAGTTGACGCCGTTATCTTGCCGTTCTTGAGTTTGAGATGCCGCACCTCGCGCTTCTCAGCCCCGCGGTCGCATTTCTCCACATATTCGCGGTTGAGAATGGTTGACACCGTAGGAGCATAGGTTGAAGGACGTCCGATTCCCAGTTCCTCCATTTTTTTGACGAGCGATGCCTCGGTGTAGCGGAGGGGCTGCTGAGTGAATCGCTGTCCGGCCTCGGCAGTATCGAGGCGGAGGGAGTCTCCGACATTAACGGAGGGAAGGCGCGACGCGTCCCCTTCGTCGGCAGTCTCATCATCGCTGGATTCCATATACACTTTCAGGAAACCGTCGAATTTGATTACCTCACCCGTTGCCACGAACTGGCAGGGCTGTCCCTTGACATCGATGTCGATTTGGGTCTTTTCGATTTCGGCTTCCGCCATCTGGGATGCGATGGTACGCTTCCAGATGAGTTCATAGAGACGCTTGTCGTTGGCAGCCCCTGTGATAGTCGTCTGGTCCATGTAGGTAGGACGGATGGCTTCGTGGGCTTCTTGGGCGCCCTTGGTGTGGGTCACATAGTTGCGGGTGTGGAGATATTCCTTGCCCATTGTATCGAGAATCTGCTGCTTGGAAGCGCCGAGACAGAGGGTCGAGAGATTAACGGAGTCGGTACGCATGTAGGTGATGAAACCGCTCTCGTAGAGACGCTGGGCGATAGACATCGTCTGAGATACCGAAAAATGCAGTTTTCGGGCGGCCTCCTGTTGAAGCGTAGACGTTGTGAATGGGGGAGCGGGATAGCGCTGCACCGGCTTTTTCTGGATGGCAGAAATCTTGAATTCGGTGTCTTTGCATTGTACGAGGAAAGCCCGTGCCTCCTCTTCTGTACTGAAGCGCTGATTGCATTCAGCATCGAAAAGCTGAACCTGACCGTTCGTCATAGCGGCAAAGGTTCCCTTCACGCGGAACGACGATTCGGCTTTGAATTTCTGTATTTCACGTTCGCGTTCCACAATGAGACGCACAGCCACGCTCTGTACACGACCTGCAGAGAGCGATGGTTTGACCTTTTTCCACAGAATGGGGGAGAGTTCGAAGCCGACGATACGGTCCAGCACACGTCGGGCCTGCTGGGCATTGACCAGATTCACATCGATATTGCGAGGCTGCTTTATGGCTTCGAGAATCGCATTCTTTGTGATTTCGTGGAAGACGATACGCTTGGTTGTTTCCGGTTTCAGGTCCAGAACTTCATAGAGGTGCCATGAAATAGCTTCTCCCTCGCGGTCTTCATCGGATGCGAGCCATACGGTCTCAGCTTTTTTAGCGGCTTTACGGAGATCCTCTACCAGTTTCTGTTTGTCTTCTGGTATTTCATAGAGGGGCTCGAAATGGTTGTTTACATCCACCGAGAAATCATGTTGCTTCAAATCACGAATGTGACCGTAGGAAGAGGTTACTTTGAAATCCTCTCCGAGGAACTTTTCAATGGTCTTGGCCTTGGCCGGAGACTCGACTATAACTAAATTCTTGGACATTTCTTATATTATTAACAGACTTTTCACAAAAAAGCCGCCGCGAAGATAATGCTTTTTTTGGAAACATGCACTATCTTGCGGCGTTTTTTTAAATTTAAATAGGAGGAAATGTCAGATTTTTCCCTAATTTGCCAATTATAAATTGCCTTTTACCCCCTCAGAAGGACCATTTGGCACCTGCATAAATGCCGATGCCCTGGGCAGGTACAAGGGTCCACAGGTCGTGCTTCTGGTTGAGCAGATTGTCGCCGAAGAGGTAGAGGGAGAGGGATGGGAGGAGCTGGTAATCGGCGCGGAATGAAAGGTTGCGAATGTCGCCCATATCGATTTTATACGCCTTTCCGGAAGCATCCATCAGCATACCGTCATCTTTCCATCCGCCGGTGAATCCCAGGTCGAAGTCCAACTTTTCAGTCGGAGAAGACAGGAGGTGCAGCGCTATGTTCCATGTGGGATCATCGATCATCCAGTCGGAAGAGAAATGAGACCAATGGGCATCGAAGTTTGCCCGGAAATAACGGCTGTATTCATAGCGGACGTTCACGCCGACCTTGAGGGTAAGGTTGTCGTCGCGGATGACCTGTGTGCGTGCACCGAGACTTTTGGGAAGGTCGGCGAGCGTATAGCTACCCACCTGGTTGGTGGTCCATTTAGCGCTCACCCACGCTTTGTATTTGAGATATCCCTGTTCGTTGTCCTCCCATCCTGCGACAGCATCCACGATGTCGAATTCCTTGTCGCGGAATTCGCCCTGGGTCAGGAGGGGGTGAGTCTTGATGAACTGGCGCATGGAAGTATGGTTCCATCCGGCACCGGCATCGACAAAGAAACGGCGCCATTCGCGCTGGTCGGGCAGGTAGGAGAGATGAATCGTGGGTTTGAACTGGAAGCCGTCCCAGTTGCCGAAAGCCACACCGAAGGGAACAGAAGCTGCAAAACGGAGTTTGCCGTAATCGGTGCCGTACCAATAAACTTCACCATCGATGTAGTGGGACACATCTTCAAAGGTGTATTTGTATTTCGGCAGGTTGTATTTATCGGGTTCTGTGGCAGAGGGTCCCTTGAGCCATGTGTAACTGTAGTTCAGGCTGACCGACCATTGGCTGTAGTCGAACCGGGTGCCGGCAAAGAGTGTGAAAACCTTGTTTTTGGACTGTGCAGAATCGGCTTGAGTCCAATAGAGCAGGTTCTCATTCCTGGACGTAACACTCCAGTTGAATCCTTTCAGAATCATGCCTTCCACTCCTGCGTGTGCGCGTATGCGTGCCTTTTCTTTAAAGGTGTCCTCCAGCGTGTGATCGTAGCCTAAACGGATGTGCCCGTCCACATATTTGGACTTCCATTTATAATCGTCGGCAACTTTCCATTCATTATGGTTCAGTTTACGGTCGTTCCAAACGGCTTGTCCGCCGAGACTGACATTCCAGTCTCTGTAGCGGGCGTAAGCATCGAGGGCACCCCTCAGAGGATATCCGATATATGCATCCACCCATCCGATGGAGTCCTGAGGGCGTTCCACGAAGACCTGTCCGAAAGGCAGATTTCCAGTCTCGCTTTTGGTTGAGGGCTGGGCTTCCCATGTAGCGTATTTCACAGGGGTTCTGTTGACAATGGGCTGTTCTATTTCGGGGGTGTGGTCTATTTTGTCAGTCTGATGTACGATAGGCGCGAAATCGCGCTCCAACGTCATGGTCCAGGTCGAGTCCTGTTGGGCGTCGGCCGTAATGCCTGCGCCGAGGAAGAGGCCGAGAATAATGTATTTTTTCATTCCTGTTGGTTATTTTTTAATCTTGCATCAATCATCGTTTGTATATCATCAGAAGCCTTATAATTGGCCTTGAGCGATTTGAGGTAAGCCTCCGCCTGGAAAGCGTTGTCTTCGCGAACGAGTATATCGCTAAGCAGGATGATGCTGCGGGCCAGCCAGTAGGAGTGGGGCGTTCCCTGTTGCATCATCTCGGTGGCAAGGGTTTTGGCCTCAGCTATGTTGTCGCTGTCGAAGGCATGCTGGGCGAGGAGGTATTTGGCTTCAGCGCCCGGTGCCGTACGAATGTCTGCGGCCAGACTGGTTAATTCACGATTTGCAGCCTCGGTGTTACCCAGAACCTGATAGGATTTTGCAGCCAGCATCTGACATTCAATCACGGTTGGCGAATCCATACCCTGCATCTTCTGCATCTGTTCCCAATAGGCCGTTGCATCCGTATATTTGCCGAGGTTGTAAGCCTGGCTGAGGGCGGTGGGCAACACTTCGCGGATGAGTGCTTCATTGTTTGATTCGGAGAGAATCTGCTGATAGGTCTCATAGGCCCTTGCGATATTGCCCTGCGAGGAGAGGCGCGCAGCGGACACCATGTTCAATGAATCGCGTTCGCTGCCCGTGAGGCCCTGCCCGCCCGATACGGAAGCGAGGTATTGGTCATATCCCCGGACATCGTTCTGATCCATGTAAAGCACTTTCAGATCTTCGAGCGCCATTTTGGCCTCGTCGCTGTGGGGCCATTTCTCAATCACTTGTTTGTAACTCTTCATAGCTGCCTGTTGTTGTCCCTGGTTGTTGTAAACCATAGCGAGCTGGATAGCCGCCTGGGGCGCACAGTTCCCTTCGGGATAGCGGTTGATGACTTCGAGCAATGCATTGATGGCATCGCTGTTGCGGTCTTGCAGAATGTAGGTTTTTCCCATTTCGAGCCAAGCATCGTCACACCAGTCCGACTGGGGATATTCCTTCTCCATTTGGGCGAGTGTGTAAACTTTGTCGGTGTACTTCTTCTGCAAGCCCATCATGAAGGCTTCCTGGAAGAGGTTCCAGTCGGCACCCTTCGCTTGGGGACTGGTGATGCGGGCATTGTGGTAATAGCTTTCAGCCTTTGCAAAGTCACGCTGATAATAATAGCAGTCGCCCAGTCTTGTCATAGCATCGAGATAGTTCACGGAACCACGCGCAGCAATGTCGCCGATATAGCTGGAGAATGATGAAGCCGCTCCGCTGAAGTTATTCTGGCGGAATCGGGCATAGCCGAGATCGTATAGAGTCAACTGGCGGAGGCTGAATTCGGTGTTTGGTTCCTGCAGATATTTTTCCCAATCCTGTTCGGCGCCCTTGAAATTCTGCTGGTGATAGCGTGCTTCACCGCGCCAGAAGTAGGCTTCGGGATAACTGCCTGTTGAGAGACACTCAGACAGTTCCTGTTCGGCTTTCGTGTAGTTGCCGTTCACATAGTCCTGTGCACCGAGCTGGTAGAGGAGTCTCTGTTTGGCCTTTAATACGCGGGCATTGGGTTTCTTGATTTTGCGTACTGACTGCAGGGCAGTCTCGTAGTTTCGGGACGTCATATATACCTCGCTCAGATATTCGCTCACCTGATCGGCATATCTTGAGTTGGGGTAGTTGTTGAGGAAGTCTTCCATCAGCGTTACTTCATCGCCGAAGGGGGTGTAGGCGTTCTGGTGAACAGTGGCAATGCGGTTGTAGGCAGCGGCTTCCCGGGTTCCTGCATCCGCATCAATCAATGCGGCCTGCTCGAAAGCCATACGTGCAGCTTCCCAATTACCGTTTCTCAACTGGTTCTGACCCAAAAGCATTTGGGCTTTCTGGAGCGTTTCCCTGTCGCTCTGATTATTGCGTATCGCAATTTCAGCGGCGCGGTTGCAAAGCGCGGTATTGCCGTTTCTGTAGGCGAGCAGAGCGCAGTT
Source organism: uncultured Bacteroidales bacterium (assembly GCA_905236195.1). GTDB lineage: Bacteria > Bacteroidota > Bacteroidia > Bacteroidales > UBA3663 > Liminaster. Next base: position 6,351 of record CAJOOX010000166.1, on the reverse strand, counting down.
GTAGGCACTGGTGGGCAGGATGTCCTTTTCATTGCTCCGGTTGATATAGGCCTCCAAAAGCGATGCAGCCTGGGTGGGATTTCCTTCCTGGAGATAACATTCGCCCTCGATGCGTGCGATTTCCAAAATCTGTTCGTGCGAGAGTCCTTCACGTCCTTTGAGGCGACTGATGGCATGGTGAGCCTGGTTCCAATGTCCCTGAGCCATCAGAATCTGGGCGCGGTAGAACGGAATCGTAGCGTCATATTTCTCCTCGTCGGGCAAACGGTCCCAGTGACGGAGTGCGCTTTCGAGATTCCCTTCCTGATAATCCAGGTAGCCAAGTGTGTATTCCGCTTCATCGTTCCACTCCGCATTGTCGGAGTTGAGAATCTGGTTGCAACGCCTTCTGACGTTGTCTCTCAGGGCTTTGGCATTCTCATCGTTTACAGTACCCTGATGCAGACGATACATGTCGTTCTGGTTGTCAACAAAGTATTGCAGCGCCTGTTCGGAAGGACGAAGCTGAGACAGGGCGGGGATGGAGACGTAGGCAAATTCAGAAACATCGAAATTACCTTTCGTCAGAATTTCTGCCTGCTCGAGCGCCAATGTTGCCTCGCCGAGGTAGGAGGATGTCGGATGCCGCTGGATGAAGAGCTCGACAGGAAGCGTGTTGGCCGGGTTGTTGGTCAGCGCCTGTTTCGCATCCAGCCATTCGGCTTCTTCATTCGTCTGGCCGGTCACCTGAATCGAAACCGCCAAACCCATCAGAATGATAATATTTGAATTTTTCATATTACAATATTTACAATAACAGGCGCAAAGATATAAAAAAATAACAGAATAACCAAATTTTGGAGGTTAAAAGTTTGCCGATGTCGAAATTTTTCTTTATCTTTGCGCCAAAATTTCAAAATCATATAGATAAGATGAACAGAACCATCATCACCGTTGTCGGTAAAGACACTGTCGGAATTATCGCGGCGGTATGTACTTATTTGGCAGAGCATAACATCAACATTCTTGACATTTCCCAGACCATCGTGCAGGAGTTTTTCAACATGATGATGATTGTCGATATATCCAAGTATGAAGGAAAGTTCGACGAGATGGCAGAACAGCTCCGCCTCATCGGCGACGAAAAAGGAGTCCAGGTCAAGTGTCAGCGTGAGGACATCTTTGACAAGATGCATCGAATCTGAGTTCTCATCGTTTACAAAGAATACGGTTAATAAAGGTTTATGATCAATATTTCCGAGGTCATCGAAACCAATAAGATGATCGAACATGAGAACCTGGATGTACGCACCATTACCATGGGCATCAGCCTGCTTGACTGCAGCAGCGACAACGTTCAGGTCACCTGTAACAATATTTATAATAAAATCACACGACTGGCATCCAATCTGGTACAGACCGGAGAGGACATCGCCCATGAGTTCGGTATTCCGATTGTCAACAAGCGTATTTCCGTAACTCCGATCTCCCTGGTCGGGGCGGCTTCGTGCAGGACACCATACGATTATGTACAGATTGCACAGACCCTGGATGTGGTTGCCCGTGAGGTCGGCGTGAATTTCATCGGCGGATACTCGGCTGTTGTTTCGAAGGGAATGACTGCGAGTGACGAACTACTGATACGGAGCATTCCCGACGCATTGGCCCAAACCGAACGTATCTGTGCTTCGGTGAACGTGGGGTCCACCAAGACGGGTATCAATATGGATGCCGTACGTCTGATGGGCGATATTGTGAAACAGACCGCTGTGAAAACGGCTGACCGGGATTCACTGGGATGTGCCAAACTGGTGGTACTCTGCAATGCCCCCGATGACAATCCGTTCATGGCCGGTGCTTTTCACGGAGTGTCTGAAGCCGATGCCATCATCAACGTCGGCGTTTCCGGACCGGGCGTTGTGAAATATGCGCTCGAACAGATTCCTGATGCCAATTTCGAAGTGTTGTGTGAGACGATTAAAAAGACCGCATTCAAGATTACCCGCGTTGGACAACTGGTGGCCCAGGAGGCCTCGGCCCGTCTGGGTGTACCTTTCGGTATCATCGATCTCAGTCTGGCTCCCACACCTGCCATCGGCGACTCGGTAGCCGATATTCTGGAATGTATCGGACTGGAACGTGCCGGAGCACCCGGCACTACGGCAGCCCTTGCGATGTTGAACGATCAGGTGAAAAAAGGCGGTGTGATGGCATCGTCTTACGTTGGCGGTTTGAGCGGCGCTTTTATTCCCGTGAGCGAAGACCAGGGGATGATTGATGCCGTGAATGCCGGTGCCCTGAATATCGAGAAACTCGAAGCCATGACCTGCGTATGTTCCGTAGGCCTCGATATGATAGCCATCCCCGGAACAACGTCGGCCACCACTATCGCCGGCATCATCGCCGACGAAAGCGCCATCGGTATGGTGAATCAGAAAACCACGGCTGTGCGTATCATTCCCGTAATCGGCAAGACCGTGGGCGATGTCGTCGAATTCGGCGGTCTCTTGGGTTATGCGCCCATCATGCCTGTCAACGGGTTTGACTGTTCAACGTTCGTCAACCGCGGCGGACGTATTCCCGCTCCAATCCACTCCTTCAAAAATTAAATATGGAACCAATCAAGCACGAGTGTGGTGTCGCTCTGATTCGACTCCTAAAACCTCTCGAGTACTATCAGAAAAAGTATGGCACATGGATGTATGGGTTGAATAAACTCTACCTCCTGATGGAAAAACAGCACAATCGCGGACAGGAAGGTGCCGGTCTCGCCTCGCTGAAAATGGAGGCCAAGCCGGGTGAAGAATATTTCTTCCGCGAACGTGAAATGGGTTCGGGGGCTATCTCTGAAATCTTCGGTACCGTTCACGGGAAAATCAATGCGGCGGTTCGCGATGAGGTCGTATCCGCCACCTATGCCAAGGAACAGATTCCGTATGTGGGTGAGATTTACATGGGACATCTGCGCTATTCGACCACGGGCAAAAGCGGTCTCGATTATGTGCATCCTTTCATCCGGCGCAATAACTTCCGCGCAAAGAGTCTTTGTCTATGTGGTAATTTCAATCTCACCAACGTAGATGAAATCTACCGCGATGTAATGGAGAGCGGCCAGCATCCCCGCAAATATGCCGACACCTACCTGATGCTTGAAGAGGTCGGATTCCGGTTGGATAAGGAGGTGGAACGTCTTTACAGGAACTATAACGACGACATCCGAACCGGAAAACAGGTTACCGAGCTCATCGAAAGCCACATACAGATGGAGAATGTCCTCAAGACGGCTTCTTCCTCATGGGATGGCGGTTATTGCATCTGCGGCATGACTGGTTCCGGAGAATGTTTCGCACTCCGCGATCCGTGGGGAATCCGTCCTGCGTTCTGTTATCACGATGACGAAATCCTGGTGGTCGCTTCCGAGCGGCCTGTGATTCAGACTGCATTCGGTGTTTCCTACGATGAGGTTAAACTCCTTGCACCCGGTTCTGCCGTGATTGTCAACCGTGCCGGCAAAGTCTCCTTCTCCCAAATCAACCCGGCCCAGAAGACGTCGGACTGTTCCTTCGAACGTATCTATTTCTCGCGGGGCAACGATCAGGACATCTATCAGGAACGCAAGCGTTTGGGTTATCTCCTGGCGCCCATTGTGGCCAAAGCCTGCGACAATGACCTCGACCACGCCCAGTTCTCGTTTATTCCCAATACCGCCGAGATTGCATACATGGGGTTGACCGAGGGTCTCAACGATATCCTCAACCGGCAGAAACTGGAACTCATCAAAAAGAAGGGGCCTGAAATCACGGAGGAGGAACTGATACAGATTCTCAACCATCGCGTTCATTCCGAAAAGATTGCCCACAAGGATATCAAACTCCGTACGTTTATTGCGGAAGGAGCGTCGCGTAATGATCTTGCAGGACACGTTTACGACGTTACCTACGGACTCATCAACAGCGGCGTGGATACACTGGTGGCAATCGACGATTCGATTGGGCGAGGCACCACGCTCAAACAGTCAATTATTAAGATTCTGGCAACTCTCGAACCCAAGAAGATAGTGATTGTTTCCTCGTCGCCGCAGATCCGCTATCCCGACTGCTACGGCATTGACATGAGCCGCATGGGAGAGTTCTGTGCCTTCCGTGCCGCTATTGAGCTGAACTACGAAATGGGTATGAACCAGAACCTCGAGGACGTCTATCGGCGTTGCAAGAGTCAGGAACTGTTGCCCAAGGAGAAGATCAAGAACTATGTGAAGGATGTCTATAAGCCATTCACCGCCGAACAGATTTCCCGCAAGATTGCTGAAATGCTGACCCCGGAGGATGTGAAGATTCCCGTTGAAATTGTATTCCAGAGTATCGAGGGACTCCACAAGGCTTGTCCCAATACTCCCGGCGACTGGTATTTCACAGGCGATTATCCGACGCCCGGTGGTAACCGCCTCGTCAACCAGGCATTCATCAACTATTATGAAGGCAACGATTCTAAGCGCGCGATGAAATGAAGTATTATATTCTCAATAAGAAAAACGAAATTTTGCTCTCTTCTCCCGAGGAGGGCAAATTTTTGATACCTGACCGGTGTCCGGTCGCTATGCCTGCCCCGGATTTCATCTTCGATATGGCTGAGAAAGTCGGGAAGGAGGCTGTGGCCTTTATGAGTGACGAAGAGGTATCTTTCATTCCGGATGTCGGAAATGTATCCCATCACTATGTCCCCATCCGCGAATCCTGGGACTTGCTCTCTCCGGAGGATTATCTGGCTGCAAGCCGGGCTTCGGAATGGGTGTTTTGGGAACGTTCCAACAGGTTCTGTCCTGTCTGCGGAACGCCCCTCGAGCGCCACATGGATATGGGAAAACGCTGTCCCAATTGCGGAACCGAACATTTTCCGCACATTGCTCCATGCATCATCGTACGTATTCGACGGCAGGTGGAGAACCGTGACGAAATTCTGCTCGTCCGTGCCAAAAACTTTCGTCGCGTAATGTTCGGACTCGTCGCCGGTTTTGTCGAGGGTGGAGAGACTTTCGAACAGGCTGTGGTCCGTGAGGTGCGTGAGGAAACCGGACTCGAAGTGGGCAATATCCGATATTTCGCATCCCAGCCCTGGCCGTTCCCTTCTCAGGTTATGGTCGGCTTTACGGCCGACTGGATTTCCGGCGAAGTGGATTTCCGTGACGGCGAACTGGTCGAATATCGCTGGGCAACACGCGAAACCATGCCTGAAAACATCCCGGACCCCATGTCCATCGCCCGCCGTCTCATCGAGGACTGGCGGCAGCGGAAATCTATGGAATAATTCAATAAAAATATGTCAAAGCGATTTTCGCAAAGAGGCCTATGCTTATTGTGTAGGCCAGATTATCAGCGATGCACGTAAGCGTGAAAAGGTTACCCAGCAGGAACTTGCCCAGCGTGTAGGCACCAACAAGGCCTATATCTCCCGTGTGGAGAATGGCAGCGTGGAGCCCGGTGCCGGCATGTTCCTCAGGATACTCAATGCACTTGGTTTGCGGTTTGAAGTGTCTCAACCGTTGGCTTTTGGTAAAGTGTGACAGGGGACAGGTTCCTGTCACATTTTATTGCGGTGTCATTCTTTACTCCTCTCCCCACGTTCCTGTGGTGTCAAATTCGTCTGCTGTGTTCGGTGAATTGGTTCGTGCTCATGATGTCGTTATTTGTTGATTATCCAAGAACCACTCTTAGAGGAGTTGTTCACCATGAACTCATCCCTGTCCAAGAAACAGCTTGGATAATAACTCTTACTGAGCACAATCACCCCATCTGCCACCTCCGGGAGCCTGTCATATCGCTTACGGTCATAGAAACTAAAACGACTGGCTTGTTCCTTGAGGGGAATTGCAGCAATCAATGTAATGTCTGGATAGTTCTGTTTATTTGATTTATAATAGAAACAAGAGCAAAAATAGTGTTTAACGACCCTTAATCGACAAAAATTCCTGTTTTTATATCTCTTAATCGAAAAAAATCGTATCTTTGCACCGAAAATTTAATCTTAATGGAAAAAATGGCAAAGAATACTTCGTTACAGAATGTGCAGGAAATCGTAATGGCGACCTCGGACAAAAACGAGTCGGCACGCAGAACGGCAATGTTGAAAGAGGGGAAACTCCGAAAGATTGCCCCCAAGGTATATACGACTACTATGGATGAAGCCCCGGAGGACATCATAAAGAGGAACCTGTTTTATGTGCTTGGGCAATTATATCCACATGCGGTCATCAGCCATCGTTCAGCCTACGAACTGAAACCGACGGCGGAAGGAGATATATTTCTGACCTATACATACACCAAGAATGTTTCTTTGCCAGGTGTCACCGTCCACTTGATGCAGGGACCAATGGGA
>CAJOOX010000165.1 GCA_905236195.1 uncultured Bacteroidales bacterium | reverse complement strand
GTCCGACGCCAACTATACTCTCGAGTTCCTCGTACCCGGCCTGAACAAGGAAGACCTGAACCTCACTATTGACACCGACAACAACCTTGTCGTTGCAATGGAGCACAAGGAGGAGCAGAAGAAAGAGGAGGGCGACAAGAAAGAGAAAGAGCAGGTTCACTATCTGCGTCACGACTTCCACTATGCCCACTTCAAGGAGGCTATCGCTCTGCCCGACAACATCCACAAGGAGCAGATTACGGCCAAGGTTGAGAACGGCGTGCTCCGCATTGTCCTGCCCAAGGTAACCGCCGAGGAGAAGTCCAAACTCGCCCAGACCATCACCATCGAGTAACTGGTATCCCGCGACTTCCGTCGCACTCTATATACCAATCCCGGACCGTCCGCAAAGACCGCCCGGGATTCTTTATGTCCCCGGCGACGGGGGACAATGTCCTCAAAATATTATATCGGAGGTGTCAAAATGGGCCAATGTGAAAAAGGAAGTGCGAATAAACGCTAAATTTTTGGCTTTTTATTTGGCTATGTGGAAAAAAATAGCTATCTTCGCGCCGCAATTTTTGCATTTTCAAAGAAAATTCAGTAATAATCAATAAATTAATAACAAGATGAATATCACAAAGCAAGTGATTGACGACGTCAACATCGTGTTGGCTGTCGAGATCGAAAAAGCCGACTACGCCGAGAGCGTTGAGAAGCAGCTGAAGCAGCTCCGCCAGCGTGTCAACATGCCCGGCTTCCGCAAGGGTATGGTCCCCATGGGAATGGTTAAGAAAATGTACGGACAAGGTGTTACGGCCGACGAGGTGAACCGTATCATCAACGACAACATGTTCAAGTATATCCAGGAGAACAAGCTCAACGTGCTGGGCGAACCCATGATCAGCGAGGAGCAGAAGCCCGTTGACTTCGACAAGGAGGAGAAGTTTACGGTGAAGTTCGACATCGCCCTTGCCCCTGAGTTCGACCTGAAGGCCGACAAGAGCGTGAAGGTGACCAATTACGTCATCAAGGTGGACGATGCCATGGTGAAGTCGGAGGTTGCCCGTCTGCAGAACCAGTTCGGCAAAGAAGTGGATGCCGACAAGGTGGAGGAGAACGACGTGCTGAAGGGCGACATCTGCGAGCTGAATGCCGACGGCAGCCTGAAGGAGGACGGTCTCCGTGCCGACAACACGACCATCTATCCCCGTTACATGAAGGGCGAGGACGAGAAGAAGAAATTCGCAGGCGCCAAGAAACTCACCTCTGTCGATTTCAACCCCGCCAAGGCATGGGACAACGCCAGCGAGTTCGCCTCAGTGCTCCAGCACAAGAAGGAGGAGGTAGAGGGCTGCACGGCCGACTTCCGTTTCACCATCAATGAGATCAAGCGTCACCAGGATGCCGAGATGGGCGAAGAGCTCTACAAAACAGCATTCGGCGATGACTGCACCACCGAGGAACTGTTCAAAGACCGCATCAAGGAGGGTATCTCTGCATCGCTCCGCAACGAGACCGAGTACAAGCTGAACCGCGACATCCAGAAGGCTCTGAAGGAACAGGTGGGCAAGCTCACCTTCCCCGAGGCCCGTCTGAAGGCATGGCTCCTGAAGCGCGATGAGAAGCGCGATGCCGCCAAGCTCGACGAGGAATTCCCCCGTATGCTCGAGGACCTCACCTGGCAGCTCATTGAAGAGAAGATTGTCAAGGACCAGAAGATTGAGGTCTCCGAGGACGATATCAAGCAGGAGGCCAAGTACGTGATCGTAGGCCAGATGATGCAGTACGGCATGGGCCAGCTCCCCGACGAGATGGTGGACAACTGGGTAGCCCAGGCACTGAAGGATGACAAGCAGCGTCCCCAGCTGCGCGACCAGGCCGTAAGCCGCAAGATCTTCGCCTTCCTCCGCGGTGCCCTCACCATCAAGGACAAGGAAGTCTCGATGGAGGATTTCGGCAAACTCATGCAGGAGGAAAACAAGTAATCCCCCCCCTATTCTATATCATCAAAGGCACATCGAAAGGTGTGCCTTTGATGATATAAATTGGACAATCGTCTTAATTGGACCATTAACCCTGGCGGCACAGTCAAATCGTGAAATGGTGAAATTGTCAAATAGTGAAATAGTGAAATTATTCTATGAAAGTACTTCTTATCAACGGATCGCCCCGTAAAAAAGGCAACACCAATCTCGCCTTGGAGGAAGCCGCCAAGACGCTTCAGGCTGAAGGTATCGAAACCGAAATCGCGTGGATCGGCAACAAGGCCGTGCGTGGATGTATCGCCTGCGGCAACTGCAAGCAGACAGGCTCCGGCAAGTGTGTGTTCAAGGACGATGTCTGTAACGACATGATTGACAAGATGAACGGTGCCGACGCCCTCATCGTGGGAGCTCCCGTCTATTACGGTGTTCCCGCCGGCCAGACCATCGCCCTCATCCAGAGAATGTTCTTCGCAGGAGCCGACATCCATAACAAACCCGCTGCCGCAGTGTGCGTATGTAGGCGAGGCGGTGCCACCGCAGCTTTCCAGACGCTGCAGATGCCCTTCCAGATGATGAACATGCCGGTAGTGACCTCGCAGTACTGGAACATCGTCTATGGCCGTGAGGAAGGCCAGGCTGCCCTCGACACAGAGGGCATGCAGACGATGCGCACCCTGGCCCACAACATGGCATGGATGCTGCGTTCGCTGGACCGCACCCAGGCTCCAGCACGCGAGGAATGGCAACCCATGCATTTTATCAGGTAAAAAAAGCTCCCCCCCCCTTACCCCGGACCCTCCCGAACCCTCCCATAAAGGGCGGGAACCAGCTCAACGGGCGAGGGTAAGTGTGAGGTTTTTAATCAATTATGATTCGCAGACTTTTGGTTCAGACATGTGCCCTGCTTTGTCTGACAGCCTGGGCTCAACCGCAGGCTTACCTGAATGATTTCCTGCAGCCGCAGGACGAACAGCGTGCCGTCATCATCTGGCAATGGATGGACGGCCTGGTGACCCGCGAGGGTATCACGCGCGATCTGGAGGCGTTCCGCGCTGCCGGGTTGTCGGGCGTACAGAACTTCCAAATCGGAGGTCCGCGACAGAGCCGCATCGGCGACCCTACGTGCGAAATCGGAACAGAGAAATGGAAGAACCTGATGCGCTGGAGCATGGAGGAATGTCAGCGTCTGGGACTCAGCTTCGGAACCCACAACTGTCCGGGCTGGTCGTCGAGCGCCTTCCCCAACGTGACACCCGAATACTCGATGCAGCAGCTCGTAAAGAGCGAGATAAAACTGGAGAAGGGCAGCCGCGTGAAGGACGTCACACTGCCCCGTCCGGAAGTGGACAGCCGCTACGACTACTATGAGGACGTGGCTGTCATCATTATGCCTGACGACTCGACGGTGAACCTCAGCGACATCATGGTGCTGACGGAAGGTCTGGATGAGTACGGGACACTCCAGCTGCCCCAGGACATCCGCAAACGCGTGAAGCGGGGCGAAGGATGGACGGTGCTGCGCTATGGTCACACCACCAACGGACACACCAACGAAGCCCAGGCTCCCGCCTCGGGCCGCGGTCTGGAATGTGACAAACTGAGCCGCGAGGCCGTGCTCCACTTCTGGCAGGGCTATCCCCGGATGCTCATCGACCTGGCCGGCTCCCTGGCCGGAACGACCTTCACCCGCTTAGAGATAGACAGCTACGAAGCTGGCGGTCAGGACTGGAGCACAGTGTTGCCCGGCGAATTCCAGAAACGCAAGGGATACGATCTGCTGCCCTATCTGCCTGCCATCACGGGACGCGCCGTAATAAACAGCCCGGAGGCCAACAGCAAATTCCGCAAGGACCTGACCGATGTCATCACGTCGCTCGTGGCTGAGAACTACTACGGATACATGGAGGAGCTCTGCGGCCGTACACCCGGCCTGCAGCTCCTCATCGAACCCTACGGTACGGGCAGCCAGCGTCCCTTCCAGATGCTCGATATCTGGAAGATTCTGAAGGAATGTCCGACGGCCCTGGTGGCTACCGAGTTCTGGGTGAAACCCAACTGGGGCTGGCGAGACATGGGCCGTCACGAGAAGGTCATCCGCGAGAAAGGACTGCCGCTGCTGTGGGCCGAGGCCTTCACATGCTGGCCGCTGCATGCCTGGCAGGACGATGTGCAGACCCTGAAAGTCATCTGCGACCGCGCCTTCTGTACGGGCGTGAACCGTATGATGCTGCATGCCGGCGCCGCCAATCCCTGGCCGGATGTGGAGCCCGGTATGTCGTTCGGCATCTGGGGCACCCAGTTTGTGCCGGGACAGACGTGGTGGAAGGCTGGGGGAGCACATGCCCTGTTCGACTATATGGCACGCTGTCAGTCGCTGCTGCAACGCGGTATTCCGACCCGCAATCCCTGGAAACTCACCACGAAACTGCAGACCTGTCAGCGTACCGACGGGAAGTGCGACATCGTGTTCCTGGCCAATCCCACCGACACCCCTGTGACAGCCACACTGGCTCTGGGCGGCAAGATAGAGGGCCGCAACACCGTGCTCTGGAATCCATACAATCTGGAACGCGTAAGGACAGACGGCTCCGACAGCCTGACGCTCACCATTGAAGCCAATGGTTCAAGATTCCTCATTCTGTATCCCGCAGGAGAGGAAACGGCAGAAAACACCGACCGGAAGGGTCTCGACCCGCTGCTGACGGAATCGCCGGAAAGCGCAGCCTATACCCTGAACCTCACGGCACCCTGGGAGGTGGTTTTCCCTGACGGCCCGACAGTGAAGAGCGACACACTCTTCGACTGGGCACAGCATAGCGACAGCACGGTGCGCTTCTTCTCGGGCACAGCCGCCTATAGCACACAGTTCTCGCTGAAGAAGAAACAACTGAAGGGCTATGGACGCTGGGTGCTCGATCTGGGCGAGGTGAAGAATATGGCTCAGGTGTCGGTCAACGGAACAGAGTTCCCTGTAATGTGGAAAGCGCCGATGTTGCTAGATGTGACGGATGCCCTGCGGCCGGGTGTGAACGTGCTGGAAGTGAAGGTGACGAACCTTTGGGCCAACCGGATGACAGGTGACGAACATGAACCGGATGACATCGAATGGTCGGAACCGCTGGTCTATACCTACGCCCCCGGCTCCCCTACGGCCGGACGTTATATGGCGGCTGTTCCCGAATGGCTGGAGAAGGGCCTGCCCCGTCCCTCGAAAGGACGCAAGACGGTGGGCTGTT
>CAJOOX010000164.1 GCA_905236195.1 uncultured Bacteroidales bacterium | reverse complement strand
CGAGAAGTATGAACTCCGGGAAGTGGTGGTGATGAGCCGTCATAATATCCGTTCGCCCCTGTCATCGGGTGGGGCGGCCTACCAGCGCGTCTCTTCCAACGAGTGGTTCAACTGGTCTTCGCCCGGCAGCCAGTTGTCGCTGCGAGGCGGAGTGCTTGAGACCGAGATGGGCCAGTTCTTCCGTAAATGGGTGGTGAACGAGGGGCTTCTGCCCGACAACTACCGACCGGAAGGGGAGGAAGTGCTGTTCTATGCCAATTCTCGTCAGCGCACCTTCGCCACAGCCAAGTATTTCTCGGCGGGATTCCTGCCCTTTGCCAACGTGGAGATTACACATGTCTATGACGAGGACAAGATGGACCCCGTTTTCACGCCCCAGTTCACCAAGATGAACGACACCTACCGTCAGCAGGTGCTCGCCGAGATTCAGGCGATGCACGGCAGTCCCCAGGCCTGGATGAGTGCCCAGCAGGCCACACTTAATCTGATGGAACAGGTGATAGGGATGCCGGAGTCACCGGCCGCTGCCAACGATTCCGCCCGCTTCTGGTATGACGACACACAGTTCATCATCGAGAATAACGACGAACCGCGCATGAAGGGTGGATATACGCTGGCCAACAGCGTGGCCGACGCTCTGGTGCTGCAGTGCTATGAGAGCGAGAGCCTGACGGCCTTCGGACATGAACTGACCGAGGAGCAATGGCGCGCCATCTGCAGGGTCAAGGAGGTTTATGACGCTTTGCTCTTTACGACCCACAGCGCTGCCGTCAACCTGGCTTATCCGCTGGTGAGCCGCATCCGCGAAGAACTGAACCGTACGGACCGTAAGTTTATGTTCCTCTGCGGCCACGACAGCAACCTGGCCAGTATCGGAGCTGCCCTCGGACTGGTGTTCCCCGAGACGCAAAATGCGTTGGAAATCCACACGCCCATCGGTTCAAAACTGGTGTTTGAAAAATGGAGCGACGGTACGGAGGATTATGTCGCCGTCAATTTGGTCTATCAGGCCTATACCCAATTGCAGGACCGTTCTCTCCTGTCGCTTGAAACGCCTCCCATGGTATTGCCCGTACAGGTAAGTTCCATTACGGCAAATGCCGACGGCCTCTACCGCCTGGCGGATCTCGATGCGCTTATGGCCTCGACAATGGCTGAATACGATGCTATCGAGGACACCTCATCAGGAGTAAAGACGACTTCCTTGTCGGAACCTGCCCGCGAGGCGCCTGTCCACAATCTCCAGGGACAGCGCCTCGACACGGTTCAAAACGGAATCAATATCATAGGCGATAGGAAATGTCTGATCCCCGGGGCTCTCCCGGCCGCACATGGAGCGAGGGAGTAAATGAAATCCCAACTCTAAACTCTGAACTCTAAACTCTGAACTCTAAACTCTAAACTCTAAACACAAAATACCCCCAGGCTTTTGCCCGGGGTTATTCAGTTTGGTTTATTTCAACATCGTGACATCCACGCGGTTGAAGGGGAACATGAAGCCCTTGCCCTTGAGTTGCTGGTAAACCGTTTCGTTGAATCCGAAATAGACGGTCCAGTAGTCGGATGACTTCACCCATTGGCGGGTCTGTACGCTCACGCCGCTTTCGTCGAGCGAAATGAGACCGAGCCAGGGTGCGGCCACAGGCGTGCCCTCGATGGGTTGCTGAATGATTTCAGGTGTGGATTTCTGAAGTTCCGTAATGGCTTGGCGAACGTCCTCGAAGTCGGTGCCGTAGCAGAACTGGAACTTGAGGTCAACGCGACGATAAGGCTCCTTGGAGAGGTTTTTCATAGCGCCCGTCGAGAGACCTCCGTTGGGGATGATGATGGTCTGGTTGTCGACCGTTATGAGGATGGTGTTGAAGATCTGGATTTCCTTGACGGTACCCTGGAAGCCCTGTGCCTCGATGTAGTCGCCCACACGGAAGGGCTTGAAGAGGAGAATCATCACGCCGCCGGCAAAGTTCTGGAGCGTGCCGCTCAGGGCCATGCCAATAGCCATGCCTGCAGAAGCGAACAGGGCGATGAACGACGAGGTCTCAATGCCGAGAATCGAAATGATGACGATGGCAAGCAGGAGCCAGAGCACTACGTTCACGACGCTCTTGAGGAAGCTTTCCACACCCGGGTCGGTTGCGCGTTTGCTGAGCACCTTGCCGAAGAGTTTGACAACCCAGTTGATGAGTAACTTGCCGATTAGGAAAACGATGATGGCGATAACTGCGTTCTTACAGAATGTGATGGCCCACTGCTGGAACATAGCAAGTGTTTCGGCCGAGAAAAGAGAGGTCAATGTTTCCATAATTGAAATAAATAATGTATATGTGAGAAAGTTTGTAGGCTGAAGAGTCATCCGATCCGGAATCCGGCGACGGGTTCGATGCCGATACCGGGGGCAGAGGGGAGCCGGATGTTGCCTTCGACGACCTCCATGCCGCCCGTGAAGGGATGGTTGTCGATGAGCAGGTTGCCGTCGAGGTCGGCCCATTGGGCAAAGGATGCAAGGTGGGCGATGGCCGACACGGCACAGACGGTCTCGGTCATACAGCCCAGCATGACCTGCATGCCGAAGGCCCGGGCGGCGATGGCCATCTGACGGGCTTCCCAGAGACCGCCGCATTTCATGAGTTTGATATTGATGCCCGACACACAGCCCCGGAGCCGTTTCAGGTCGGACAGATGCTGACAGCTCTCGTCGGCAATGACGGGCAGGGGAGACCGTTCTGTAAGCCAGGCCAGGGCGTCGAGGCTGCCCTTGGGGAGCGGCT
>CAJOOX010000163.1 GCA_905236195.1 uncultured Bacteroidales bacterium | reverse complement strand
TCATGCCCACGGTTGGAGCCCCATTGCCTCCCACTATATCGAGGTGACACTGCAGCCCGGCGAATCCCGCGACTTCATTTTCCTGTTGGGCTATGTCGAGAATCCGCAGGAAGAAAAGTTCTCCGCACCCCAGGTCATCAACAAGACACGGGCCAAGGCCATGATTGCCCGATTCGACACCACTGAAAAGGTCGACCGCGCCTTTGCCGAACTGAATGCATATTGGGACCGTCTGCTGAACATCTTCACGGTCAATACCGGCAACGACAAACTCGACCGCATGGTCAATATCTGGAACCAGTATCAGTGCATGATCACATTCTGTTTCTCACGCTCGGCTTCGTTCTTCGAAAGCGGCATCGGACGCGGAATGGGCTTCCGTGATTCCAATCAGGACCTTGTCGGCTTTGTTCACCAGATTCCCGAAAGGGCACGCCAGCGCATCATCGACATCGCTTCGACCCAGTTCCCCGACGGCGGCTGCTACCACCAGTACCAACCCCTGACCAAACATGGCAATAATGACATCGGCGGCGGGTTCAATGACGATCCTTGCTGGCTTATTTTCGGTACCGTAGCCTACATCAAGGAAACCGGCGATTTCGGCATCCTCGACGAGATGGTACCTTTCGACAATAAGGAAGGCTCTGAAGTAACGCTCTTTGAGCACCTCAGGGTTTCGTTCGACCACGTGGTGAAGAACCTCGGCCCCCACCGGCTGCCCCTCATCGGGCGTGCCGACTGGAACGACTGCCTGAACCTCAACTGTTTCTCCTGGGACCCCAACGAGAGTTTCCAGACCACCGAGAACAAGAGCGAGGGCTCCCAGGCCGAATCCCTCATGATTGCAGGACTCTTCGTCGTGACAGGCAAGGACTACGTCGAACTTTGCCGCAAATTGGGCAAAAACGAAGAAGCGGACCGCGCTCAGAAGGAAGTGAATGCCATGATTGAAGCCGTCGAGAAATACGGATGGGACGGCAACTGGTATCTCCGCGCCTACGATTTCTATGGTAATAAAATCGGTTCTGACGAAAATGAAGAAGGCAAAATCTTCATCGAGAGCCAGGGTTGGTGCACCATGGCCCAGATCGGAGCCGACAAGGGGTTGGTCGATAAAGCCCTCGACAGCGTCAAGGAACGCCTCGAATGCGAACACGGCATCGTGCTCAACAATCCCGCCTACACTGTCTATCACGTCGAGATGGGAGAGATATCATCCTACCCCGAAGGCTACAAAGAGAATGCCGGCATCTTCTGCCACAACAATCCATGGGTCATCATCGGTGAGACGCTGGCCGGTCGCGGACAGGATGCATGGAATCACTACGTGAAGATTCTTCCTTCCTACGTCGAAGAAAAATATGCCGAGCTCCACAAGGTCGAACCTTATGTCAACTGTCAGATGGTTGCCGGCAAGGATGCCTTCCGTCCCGGCGAAGGTAAGAACTCCTGGCTCACCGGTACGGCCGCCTGGATGTGGTACACCGTTTCGCAGTTCATTCTGGGCATCAAGCCTTCCTATGACGGAATCCTGATTGATCCCTGTCTGCCGGCTACAGCCCGTCAGTACAATGTGCACCGCCGGTTCCGCGATGCAGACTACGACATCACCGTTCACAACCCCGACGGATCTCAGTCCGGTGTCAAAGCCATCACACTCGACGGCAAACCCGTTGCCGGTAATGTGGTGCCCTACGCTCCCGGCAAACACGTCGTGGAAGTCACGATGTAACAGAAATCCTCCCCTGCCCTCTTTGAAGGACAGGGGAGGATTAGTTTAGAGTTGAGAGTTTTGTAGAGTTTAGCGTCAGTTTTGAAGTTTAGAGTTCAATGTTTAAGGTTGTGTGTCCGCTCAGTAAGTCCCCCTTTAAGGGGGATTTAGAGGGTCCTAGCTGATTCTTCCCCAGTCGACACTGTGGCTGAAGAGGATATCCATCCTGCGCCTGAGGATACCATTGTCCCCGGCTTCGAGCATGGGGTCCTTATCGATGATTTGCTTTGCAATATCACGTGAATTCTGCAGAATCTGGCCATCGCGGGCGATATTTGCTACCTTGAGATCCAACACCAGTCCGCTCTGCTGGGTTCCGTCGATATCACCCGGACCACGCATCTGCATGTCGGCTTCCGCTATTTCAAATCCGTCAGTGGTATGGCACATGATTTCGATGCGTTTTCTGGTCTCCTCTGCCAGGTTCGGCTTGGTGACAAGGATGCAATAACTCTGGTCAGCACCGCGGCCAACACGCCCTCTTAACTGATGCAGCTGGGAGAGTCCGAACCGCTCGGCACTTTCTATCACCATCACAGAGGCATTGGGTACATTCACGCCCACCTCGATAACGGTAGTGGCCACCATGATCCGGGCCTCCCCTTTCACAAACCGCTGCATGGCCTGTTCTTTGTCTTTGGCCTTCATCTTGCCGTGCACCATGACCACATGATAATCCGGGAAAGCACGCTGTGTGTCCAGGAATCCCTGTTCCACGTTGCGGTACGCCATCTTCTCGTTTTCCTCTATCAGCGGATAAACGATATAGACCTGACGCCCTTCGCGCAGTTGTGACAGCATGCCCCTCACCAGACCTTCCCTTTGGTTGTCATAGCGGTGAATCGTCTCTACCGGCTTGCGTCCGGGCGGCAGTTCATCTATCACCGAAACGTCCAGATCTCCGTAAACGGTCATTGCCAGAGTTCTGGGAATCGGCGTAGCCGTCATCACCAGCACGTGCGGTGGTCTGCTGTTCTTGGCCCAGAGCATGGAGCGCTGTTTCACCCCGAAACGGTGCTGTTCGTCGATGATGACCATTCCGAGGTTCCAGAATTTCACTGTGGGTTCGATGAGCGCATGTGTGCCTATCAGCACCTTCAGGGTTCCGTCTTCCAGCCCCTCGGCTATCAGTTCACGATCTTTCTTGCGCGTCGAACCCGTCAGCAGAGCACAACTCACTCCCACCCGTTTCAGGTCATCGTGAAGATTGTCATAATGCTGTGTAGCCAGAATCTCGGTGGGGGCCATCAAGCATGCCTGAAAGCCGTTATCCACCGCCATCAGCATGGTGAGGAGTGCGACAAGTGTTTTGCCGGAACCGACATCGCCCTGCAGCAGGCGGTTCATCTGTCTCCCCGAGCCTACATCCGCCCGGATTTCACGTAGCACCCGTTTCTGGGCGCCTGTCAGTTCGAACTTGAGACACAGATGATAATAGTCGTTGAAGAATCGGCCGATGGTGGGGAACGGGAACCCCTGCAGGGACTGTTGTCTGAACTTGAAATTGCGGACTAAATAGAGTTGCAGATAGAGCAGTTCCTCGAACTTGAAACGGTACTGGGCACGACGCAGTCGTTCCGGTTCGGTGGGACGGTGCATCTCCCTGATGGCATGGTTACGGTCCATCAGATGCAGGCTTTCCAACAGATAGGCAGGCAGCGTCTCGGCAAAGGGTGCTTTGTGGGTCTCAAGCGCCGAGGCTATGATTTTCGCCATGGCCTTGGTTGTCATTCCCGCCCGTTTCATTGCCTCTGTCGTGTTGTACATCGGCATCAGGCCTTCGTAGTCCTCGGTCTCTTCCCCGCTCTTGATAGATTCCAGATCGGGATGTGTGATGTTCAGACGTCCGTTGAACGGCTGGGGTTTACCGAATATGATATACTGTTTTTCAGTCGAGATATTTGCAACATATTTCAATCCTTTGAACCATACACACTCAATCGTGCCTGTTTCGTCCGAAAACCAAGCGGTGATTCTGTGACCTCGCGTTCCCTTCCCCACTTCCTGGAAATTGGAGAACCGCCCCTGGAGGAGAATGTAGGGCATGGCTCCGTCAATCTCGTCAATGCGGAAGATGTGCGAGCGGTCAACATATCGGTATGGGAAATAAGTCAAGAGCTCCTCCATCGTCGAGATGTGAAGCTCTTGCCGGAGCAGAGTCGCACGACGCGGGCCTACTCCCGGAATATATTGCAAATCAGCCAAACCTGTTATTCCTTAACGGCTTTTTGTTGCCTGACCTTGCTGTAATGCACCAATCCCAGAATGGCTGCCGTCAGGGCAACGGCGCCGCCGATGCATACACCCAGTGTATAATTCAACTCCAATGCCTCGGGGGCAACAAGGATATATGTCGTACATACGAACGTCATCCATATAGCCGGGACGAAGGTCACCCACATCCACTTGCTGCTCTTCATCAGATAGGCAGTAACAGCCCAGAGCGTAAAGACGGAGAGGGCCTGGTTGCTCCATCCGAAATAACGCCACAGGGTTTGGAAGCCTTTGGGATTACTGATACTCCAAACAAGGATACCGGCTGTCATGAGGAAAATCGGAACGGAAATCATCAGACGCTTCGTTATGGATTTCTGCTCGATATGGAAGAAGTCGGCGATACCCATACGGCAGGAACGGAGTGCCGTGTCGCCCGAGGTAATGGGAGCCACAGCAATGCCGATGATGGCCAATATCGCCCCGAATGTGCCCAGCCATTCACGGCTGACTGCGTTGGCTACCGATGCACCCGTCGCGCCTTCCGTACCATACTGGTGGTAGTACCAGGTGGCTGCAGCCGCCCAAATCAGGGCCACAATACCTTCCGTCACCATGGCTCCGTAGAAACAGGGACGTGCCAGGCGTTCATCCTTCAAACACCGTGCCATCATGGGCGATTGTGTGGCATGGAAGCCGGAAATGGCACCGCATGCGATGGAGATAAACATCATCGGGAAAATCTTGTCGGCGTTGTATTTGTCGCCGAACACAGGTTCCTGCCATACTTCGCGTAAGTCGGGCTGCATCACCAGGATATAGCAAAGCAGACCCACTGCCATAAAGAGCAGACAGAAAGCGAATACCGGATAAATCTTGCCGATAATCTTATCCACCGGCATCAGTGTTGCTATTATATAATAAAGGAAAATGATGACAATCCATACATACTCATTGAGCCAGCTTGGAGTCAACTGGGCCAGCAGACTTGCCGGACCACTCACAAAGACAGCACCCACCAGAATCAGCAGAATCACCGTAAATGCCGTCATCACCCGTTTGGTGTTGATTCCCAAATAACGGCCCACTGTTTCGGGAAGGCTCTCTCCGTCGTGACGGAGGGAAACCATCGCAGCCGTGTAGTCATGCACTGCACCCGCAAAGATGGTGCCCAGCACAATCCAAAGGTAGGAAGCCGTGCCAAACTGCGCACCCATGATGGCGCCGTAGATGGGACCCAAACCTGCGATGTTCAGGAATTGAATCATAAATACCTTCCAGGTAGGCATGGGAATGTAATCCACACCATCCTGACGGGTAAAACAGGGAGTCTGGCGATTCGGGTCAGGCTTCATAATGGAGGCAATAAACTTGCCGTAAAGCAAATAGCCCAAAATCAGAGCAGCTAAAGCTATTAAAAAGCTAACCATGATCTGTTGAAATCGAAAAAAATATTTATTTTGTTTGTATTTTTGTATTAAAAACGCTGCAAATATAGCAAATATTTTGCAATAAAGCGCACAAAATACAAAAAAATGAGAGCATAAACGCATTTTTTTTCGAATTTGTTTGGATATTTAGAGATTTTGTCCTATCTTTGCATCGCATTACGACCCAGTGCCGGACTTTTAAGAGTCCAACAGGAGGGCCGTAATTCTTATTTATTATTAGTACTATTTTCTTCTAAACTAAACTTTATTAAACTATGGCACGTGTTATTGCTGCCGACAAGTGTGTAGCTTGCGGCTCTTGTATCGGTGAATGCCCCGTTGAAGCTATCTCTGAGGGCGATGTTTACACCATCAACGCTGATGCTTGCATCGATTGTGGCGCTTGTGAGGCTGCCTGCCCCAACGAGGCTATTACTGAGGCTTAAATCTCATCAATCGATCTGACTTAGAAAGTCAAACAATAGCCCCCGCTCCCATTCCGGGATGCGGGGGTGATTTTTTGTTTTAGAGAGCCATCCGAATCCGATAGACTCTCCAAAAGATTTCCATGTCGCTATCGGAGTCCGATAGACTCTCCAAAAGTTTTCCATGTCGCTATCGGAGTCCGATAGACTCTCCAAAAGTTTTCCACGCCGCTATCGGAGTCCGATAGACTCTCCAAAAGTTTTCCACGCCGCTATCGGAGTCCGATAGACTCTCCAAATGATTTCCACGTCGCTATCGGAGTCCGATAGACTCTCCAAATGATTTCCACGTCGCTATCGGAGTCCGATAGCATAAAGGGTCTTCACAGCCTCTCCCCGGTCCTCCCATTAAGGGAAGGGAGTTCTGTGAGGACGCAGGGGAGGCTCTAAACGTAAATGAATTTACTTTTTATTACTGGGAAGACGCCGGTTCTGCTTGATCATATTCCTGACCATCTTGCGGGTGACGAAGAGAATAAAAGTGCCCAAGATGGCGATGAAAAGGAAGTAATAGGCCTTAACGGATGTCCCGGCACCGAAGAGGAACCAAAGTCCGAGGGCCACACAACCGATGATGATAATAAGCACCGTAATAGTGTAAATCTTAAGAAATTTTTCCAGCATATTATTAGAGTGAAGAGTGAAGAATCTTTCAGAACGGATAACCGATGGCGAGATGATAGCCGCAACTGGAGAAGAAGTTGCCGCCAACATTGAGATAGGGACTGGAGCCTAACGAAGGATCGTGGAGCGGAATACCCATATCGAAACGCACAACCAACATGCCGAGATCATAACGGAGACCCAGACCCACATCTGTGGCAATCTGGTCCAGGAAACGGGATGAGATGTAGCTGTCGGAGCGCCAGTCGTCCTTGTCAAATGTCCAGACATTGCCGGCATCGGCAAAAACCGCTCCGTTCAGCGAGCCGATCAGAGGGAACCGGAGTTCGATATTGGTCTCCAGTTTGATGTCACCCGTCTGGTCCATATAACCATAGGTATTGTCGTAGGGGACAAATCCGCCGGGACCGATGGAACGGATGGAGAAACCGCGCAGGGAATTGGCTCCGCCGATATAGAACTGTTCGGCGAAGGGCACTACATCGGAGTTGCCATAGGCCCATGCCATGCCTCCGAAGACACGTGTGGCAAGGGTCAGTTTGGAAGATATCTTCCAATAGTTGCGGAAATCGACCGTACCTTTTATGAACTGGGAGAATGGCTGCCACAGCAACTGACGTTCGCCTTGCGGGCGATTTGTAACCCATCCCATGAGCACGTCAATCAGTCCGCCGGCCTCGGATGCGGTAACCTGCAGCCATTGCTGGGAGGCAGCACGCTGGCGGACGGTGCGATTGTCGAAAGTATAGGTATATTCTATTTTGGGGATGAACTGATTGGTAAATGTCTGTTCAAGCACACGGTTCTCGTACACAATGGAATCAAACTCCCATGATGTCTCAATCAGTCTCATATAGCTCAGTTTGACGGGCGAGAATGTATGCTTGGACACCTCAGTGGTGTAGAAATCATACTTTATCTCCCCACCGAGCTTCATCATCTGAAAATAGCCGGAACGGCGCTGGATATTGGCCGATACGGAATAGGTGGTCGAAACGGGGTAGTCCGGATTGATGTGGAAATGGGGAAACTGTAGACGTGGCACCACAATTGAGGTTTTGATACCATACTCATAACTGTTGAGCAGATTGCTGCTCTTTTTTGCCTTGTGGCCTGTGCTCCATTCATGGGATGCCGTGATGTCCATCTTGAGCAGTTCGCCGCCCCCGAACAGATTGCGACGCTGAATACTCCACTCGATACCCGGCCCCATCTGTTCGTTATCCTTATAGACGCCGTTGAGTTCGACCGACGAAAACCAGGGCAGTGCGTAAATCATATCCACGTTCATGAGCAGATGATTCAGCGAATCGCCGGATGGCAACGGCCGGAAAGAAACGCTGCTGTAGCGGAAGGTATTGAGCCGGGCAATTCCCGACTTTATCTTCGACACATGATCGGGGCTGTACAAATCGCCCTTCCTGAAGGGTATGAGCCGACGCAGATATTTATCCTTCACCTTCGATTTCCTGCCTCGATAACCCACCGTTATAAAATCGAGTGTATCAAAATGTTGGGAAGAGCCGCCCAGGCCGAAATTCAAATCCAGGGACACACTGTCGATGACCGCCGGACTCAAGGGGCGGATGGTCACACCTGCGGTGTCCTGCGTTTCGAACGCATTGTTATCCAGCTGGACACGCAGAGCAATGCCCTGGCGGGAGATGGTTGAGTCGGCCAGATAGCGGATGTAGGACGGTTTGTAGTAATAATAACCTTCGTTCTTCATCAGGGAGGCAATACGGGATTGTTCGTCTTCCAAATTGACGGCCCTGTATCGGTCGCCGACACGCAACAGACTCGACGGCTTCCGGGCATTGATGAGACTGTCCACCCGAGGTATGCCCGTCGAAAGCCAGTTGACATCCGTCAGATATTTAGCTTTGGGATAGTTGACGAAATAACTGACTTTGGCTTCTCGCGGGTGTTTGGCAACCGACACCGTATCCCAATCGACACTTCCGCCGAAATAACCTTCGTCTGCCATGGCCACCAGTGCGGCCTGACAGCGAACGGCGGGATTAACCTCGGAGAGTAGGATGGGATCGCTTTTGAGACGGGACCACAACCAATGGCGAAACCCGGTTTCCTTCTCGGTGTAAAGCAAATTGTACATCCACAAACCGAACGGGAACGGGGAACGGCGGTATGCACTGCCCAGGAACGGGGAATTGGGCTGCACTTCGAGGGTTGCCATCACGGCCTGGGTCACATCCGAGGGCACCGTATCGTGTCGGGTCACTTCGATTTTTTCCACTCCGCTATAGAGCACCTCCCCTTCCGGCAGATGTTTGACCGTGCTGCATGCCGGAAGGAGGGATGCAGCCAACCATATGACCGCATACCACAGCCGGGCAGGTCTGAGACACTGACCTGAATGAAGGAATGTGGTGATGGAGTATTCTCTCATTTGATTATTCACTTGTTCTGTTTCGCATTTTGCGCGTTCTGAACTTTTTCGGCATCTTCGAGCATCTTGAGCCGTTCAAGCAGACGCCGGCGACGCGCTTCCGTATTGAAGATGAACAGATCCTTGAAACGCATTGCCTCGCGCTGTCTGACATAACCGGCACCCATCTCAACAATTTCGCCTTCAAGCACACTCTCGAAATTGGTCTTGCGGAAAAGCGTAATATAATGAGAGCCGTCTTTCTTGAGCATCCAGTCGACAGAAACGTCGTTGATCACTGCATCGCTCCGCCGCCCCATGGTTTCGTCATTGTCGCCTGCGGACATTCGTCCGCCCACGGTGACACGCATCTTGTCATCAAAGAATCCCTGCGACACCTTGACGGAAAAATCAGTCCGGTTACTGCCGGAACTGGTCTCATAGTTGTCGATGCCCAGAGAAACCTGTGTGTGCTTGAGCTGTTTCTGGCTGTTGATAAACGACTCCACTTCACGCTGCAAGATGGAATTGAGCGCAGCATTGGCGGTGGAAATGCCGGCATTGCTCGACGCACCCGGTCCTGTATAAGTCTGAGTGACCAGGAGATTGATAGCCTGTTTGGTACGCTCTTCATCGGTCAGCGAACTAAGGTTTGCCTGCATGGACGCATCGCCGGGGGCAGCACAGTCGAAATCAATGCTCATGCGGTCGAGTGTTCCCTTGATATAAATGAACACCTTGAAGTTCACCACACGGGTTCCCGTGGTGGCATCGTTTACTGAACAGCGAACATTCTCCGAAGCCGTAAGGTTGAGTTCGGGGTCGCCGATATCGCCCGAGAAAATCACGGACGATCCGTCCTGCACATTGAAATCTTTCGAAATCGGGAGCACCGGCAACTTGTAATTCAGTTCTCCGCTGTGGGCATCATAGGTGCCGTTGAGAGAAAGGGTTCCGTCGGACGTACTTCCAAAACGCAAATCGCCGCCGCCT
Source organism: uncultured Bacteroidales bacterium (assembly GCA_905236195.1). GTDB lineage: Bacteria > Bacteroidota > Bacteroidia > Bacteroidales > UBA3663 > Liminaster. The sequence continues at coordinate 12,855 of CAJOOX010000163.1, read as the reverse complement.
ACGATATTGAGGTGATCGTCACCCTGCCCACCGAGATGCACATAGGCTTTTGTATCACGTGCAATATTGATTTTGAGATCAATCGAGGTGCCTTTGTCCAAAGTTTCTTGCGTCTCAAAATATTTCTTCGGAATCCTTTTCTTGGCATCCAGTTGGGAGAATCTCACAAATTCCACCATCTGGTCGGTTTTGCTGACCGAAGCGAGGGGATCATCCGTGAGAAAATACTGCAAATCCGTACCTGAAAGCGCATTGACATTGCCAGAGACACGCAGTTTGGACAAAGCACCGGCCACCCTGAGATTGATGCGTGAAAGCAGACGTCCGGCTATGGTCTGGGACTTGTTGCGTCGTCTGCTGTTGAAAAGTTCCACTTCGTTTCCTTCGAGGCTGAGACTCATCGACGGGTTGGAGAAATCCTTCCGTAAATCAACAAACCCGTTCAAGGTCAGCGGATTCCGGTTGGTGCCCAGAATACTGTAGTCGCGGATGTCAATGTAATTATCCACCATGCGCAGTGTATCAGCCGGCAGATGCAAAACAGCACCGGCGTCCGTGTAGGAGACAATACCGTCATGCACCAACAATTCAGCCGTAATCTCCATTTGTCCGGGCTCGGTTCCTTCTTCTCTGGAATAGTGTGAAGCATGGCGTTGGATAACGTGTACGGCTCCCCATGCATTACCTCCCAACGGCATATTGGCCGGCATGAAGGGATTGGCCATCGGAAGCGGGAGGTCATTGATGGCGACATCGATACGCATACTGTCGTGTTCGTAGTAAGCGACATCCAGCACGGCTTGGTTGTTGATGGTCAGTTGTCCGTTCAATTCCGATTCTATATCGGGTCTGGGAATTGCCTCTCCGCGCCTGAGCAGAGAGTCAAGATTGTAGCGCGAGGGATGGTTCAGGAACTCCTGCCGGAACTGGCCAACCAGGTTGACCGTATCTGTCGTCCAATCGCCGAACTGAAGATTCCGCACACCCAGGTTCAGCGTGCCGGCAACACTGTCGGAAATCGCCAGGCCGTTGAAGTCCAGGTCAAGGATGCCGTCTGCCTGATGTTCCCATTTTACCGTCTCTCTCAGATAACCGAGATCCAGATGCCGTACCGAAAGACTCACCCGGTTACCGCCGGAAGGCACGGGGTTGGTGAGGAGATTCAAGAACAGGTCGTTCGGACCGTCTAACATCAGTAGGGCGGTGAGTCCCGGAGCCTGCATCCGGTGGTTGCGGAAGTTGGTGAGACGGATGAAATTATCGTGGTTGACTCCCAGTTGCTGGGCATATATGACAGGATGTTCTCCGAAATGGAGAGTCAGGGTATCACCGCCCAAGGCCAAGGAGGAATACAAATCATATAGCAGCACATTGCGGCCATTGATATAACGGGCATCCAACGTAAGGCTGTCCCTCAGAATCACGCCTTTGGCATAGGCGGAATAACTGTCTTTGGGTTTGGGATCAATATAGACGACATGCACATCATAGTCGTATCCGTTGATGCCCTGGTCAATCGGTTTGATGACGGCACGTATGGTGTCGAAATCCACTCCGTTGCCCCAAAGCTGTTCGATATTGGCATCGACATATAGTTCATCCCCGTTGTCAACCCTTGCATTTACGACATCAAAACCCCAGCCGTAATAATTGATGAGGGGATAGAACGGGTTGTCCTGCTTCATATCGACGGACGCATGGATTTGCGGCAGAAGCTGCTGCAGGGTATCCACATTGATATGGACGGATTTCACCTCACGGTCCAATTCAGTCAGGAAGGGGGCCAGCGTCCGGTTCATCTGTCCGACACCGCAGTTGACATCGACCAGCACATGGGCATCTCCACCCTCAAGGAGGGCATAAGTTGTATCGGTCGAACTGTAGAGATCCACCTGCATGTCTTTGAGCGGCACAGTTTCACCCTTGTCGGTATAAAGCAGACTGTCGACCAGAATATGCACATTGGCGTCATTATCCCAGTCGTAGGCGGCATTGATGTTCATGCGGAATGCAAAAGCCCCGACATTTTCTATATCCGTAGGCAGATTGGCGAGATCGGCATTGCGTAGATTGACATAGCCGGCAGAGGTAACAGAATCCTTGCGGTAAATGCCTTCCAGATTCGCATCGAAATCGAGATACTGATGACGGCTCATCATGTTGACAACATACTGATTCCGAAGCAGCGAAGCCTCGGCATAGACCTCCTTCATACTGTCACAAGTCATGATGACTTTGCCGGCATATCCTGTTTCCTTGCGCCAATAACAGAGGCTGTCAATCGCCACTTCGGCATTGAGTCTGGTGTATTTGCTCTGCAAATCGTAATGGCGACCGCTTGCCACCAGATGGGCGTTGAGATTGTCGATGGGCAAGGAAGGCACCCACTGACCGATATCAAGGCCGGACATCTGTCCCTTGACCATGTAACTCTGATCATGCTGATGGAGGGAAGCATCCATATCGGCCAATACACGGCTCTCCTGCTCAACATGGACGGTACCGGCCAGGAAGTCACCGGCTTGCTTGAACGACAGTTCGAGGGCCGTATTTCCGGGAATACGCCAGGCACGGTGACTGCTGTCAGCCACAAAGGCCGACAGAATCCAGTCGGCATCAGGGAAATTACCCTCGACAGCGACATCGGCCCGCCGGATGGAGTCCGCCCAGGGGTGAATGGCCGTCCCAAGAACACTCAGCGACACGTGGTCGTCCACCTCAGCCAGAGCATAAACCTGTCGCACCGTGTCGTCACTGGCATCCACCTGAACATCAATACGGGTTGTTTCGTCCGGCCAGTATTCAGCCATGTCGGGCAAATAGGGCATCACGTGCATTTTCAGATCACGGGGTGCGACGTAACCGGTCAGTTCGATGCTGATGTTTCCGGTGTATGGGGCCATGAAATATTTGTAATTCAAGTCCACTTGGCCCTCAAGTTCCGTGGCCGGCATTCTGAGATAGAAATCACGCGCTGTAATCTGAGAATCGTCCATCGTGAAATCGGTATGCATTTCATCGATTTGCATACCGCTGTTCAATTCCCTGGCTATCATCCCGTTCAGTTTGGCACGAATCAACCGGCCGTTCATCACGAAGTCCGTTACGTCGACATGCAGCGAGTCCAGGCGAAGGTGGTTATAGTCAAAAGCCTCCGGTTCGAGACGGGCTGTATCCAGCACAATACCGACCTTGCCATCGGTCAGTTTCAAATGGTTGACGGCAATCAGCAAGGGGTCGCTTGATTCTTCCGTAGAGTCGGGGTTGGATTCCCGTATCATCACAAACACCCGGGGGTCAGGCAGGAACACCTCCCCCACTTCGAGTTCGCCGGAAGGATTATAAAGCACATCCTTCACTTCCAGTTTCTCAACATCGCCGAAGAGTGTGAGCGATTCGGTAAGGTGCGGGAACCTGAATAAGACATCCTTCATTTCCACATGCCTTACGCCGAAGTATTTGCCTCCGAGGGGAATGTTGTCAAGGCCGGTTTCCAGGAGTCCCAGACTGAATATCGTATCGTTTTTTTCTTTGTGGGAAGCCAGTACACCCCTCACCTCGAGACGCAATGGAAATCCGATGTGAATACTTCCCACCCTATACTGCAGATCCGGACTGGTTTCGTTGAGATAGCGGACGGCGTAATCACACGTCCACTGTTGAATAGCAGGCACATAGAGAAGCCACGGCAACCCGAACAGGATTACAGCCAAGGGGAGCAAAATGCTCAATAGAATCTTGTTACGTCTTCTCATTTAGGTGGCATGATTCAAGGTACAAAGATAATGGAAAATCTTCATTTCTCAAAATTTTAATCCCGAAAAAGGGATTTTCATCACATATTTTTGTGTTTTGAGGGTGATATTTTGAAAAAATACACTATCTTTGTCACATGATTTCAGAAATTTCCTCCATACACCAACCGGAAGTCCAAATTTTCAGTGACCTCACTGAAGCTCAGCTTCGGCAAGCGAAGGATACAGGCGGCAATGGCATTTTCATTGCTGAGAGTCCCAAGGTTATACGGGTAGCAATGCGGGTCGGTTATGAACCCGTTTCGCTGCTGTGCGAACGGCGCCATATCGAGGGAGATGCAGCGGATATCATCGCGGCATGCAGTCCTGATTTACAGGTTTTCACAGGTGACCGCAAAACGCTGGCCTCGCTGACGGGATATACACTGACTCGCGGTGTTTTATGTGCCATGAGGCGCAAACCTTTGCCACCGATAGAGGAAATCTGCAGCAAGGCGGCCCGTCTAATTGTGATCGACGGTGTGACAGACACCACTAATATCGGTGCGATTTTCCGCTCTGCAGCGGCTTTGGGAATGGACGGTATTGTGCTGACAAGCTCATCGTGTGATCCTCTGAACAGGCGCTCCATCCGCGTCTCGATGGGTACTGTGTTCCAGGTTCCGTGGACCTGGATTGACAATGTTGCAGAACTTCACCGTTACGGATTCAAAACAGCAGCGCTCGCCTTACGGCACGACTCCTATTCGATAGACAGTCCGGTGCTCAAAGCAGAACCCCGTCTCGCCCTGGTGATGGGAACCGAAGGCGACGGATTGTCTGAGGATGTGATTTTCGGGGCCGACTATGTAGTCAAAATCCCCATGCACCACGAAGTGGATTCGCTGAATGTTGCAGCGGCAACCGCCCTCGCATGCTGGGAACTCTCTGTTCGCAGACACCAATGAAGCCCGGGTGTGCAACCTGTCACTCCATTATGCCCGCCTGGCAGTGATTCAGAAATAATTCATGAATGCGTGTATCTCCGTCCAGTTCGGGATGGAAGGCTGTGACCATTTGGTTTAGCTGACGGGCGGCTACCTTATGTCCTCCGTATTCGGCAAGGATTTCAACACCGGCGCCTGCATCTTCGATATATGGTGCTCGAATGAATGTCATCGGCACATCGTCTCCGACATGCAACACCTTGCCTTGACCACGGAAACTGCCCAACTGCCTGCCGTAGGCATTACGATGTGCACGGATATCCATGGTGCCTAAATGGGCCGAATCCAGAAGGATGAGACCTGCACAGGTTCCAAACACGGGCATTCCACCTTCAATACGCCTGCGCAGAGGCTCCAGGAGCAGCAAATCGTTCAGCAACCGCATCATCACCGTGCTCTCTCCACCAGGGAGCACCAGTCCGTCGAAAGGTTGCAGGAAATCACGCAGCTGTCTTATCTCCATAGTCTCCACGCCTAGCCTGTGGAACATCTGCTCATGCTCCACAAAAGCTCCCTGCAATGCAAGAACTGCGATTCTCATTTGCCTCTCTCTGCCATGAGCAGTTGGATTTCCTGCTCGTTGATGCCTACCATGGCCTCGCCAAGGTCCTCTGACAACTCAGCCAGCATCTTCGCATCGTTGTAGTTGGTCACTGCCTTGACGATGGCGGCCGCACGCTTGGCAGGGTTGCCGCTCTTGAAAATGCCGCTACCCACAAACACGCCCTCGGCTCCGAGTTGCATCATCAAGGCTGCATCCGCAGGCGTAGCAACACCACCGGCGGCGAAGTTTACAACGGGCAGCTTACCATTCTCGTGAACATACTTCACCAGTTCGTAGGGCGCCTGCAGTTGCTTGGCAGCTTCGAAGAGTTCATCCCCGCTCATCGATACCAGTCGGCGAATCTCGCTCTGCATCAGTCGCATGTGGCTGACTGCCTGCACTACATCACCTGTGCCGGGTTTACCCTTGGTGCGAATCATCGTTGCACCTTCAGCAATGCGTCGCAGCGCCTCGCCAAGATTCTTCGCACCGCATACGAAGGGCACGTCAAACTTCGTCTTGTCTATGTGGTATATGTTATCGGCAGGCGACAGCACCTCGCTCTCGTCGATATAGTCAATCTCTATGGCCTGCAGAATCTGCGCCTCGGCGATATGTCCGATGCGGCACTTAGCCATCACAGGAATGGAAACAGCCTCCTGGATACCTCGTATCATCTTGGGGTCACTCATGCGGGAGACACCTCCTGCTGCCCGTATGTCGGCGGGAATACGTTCCAATGCCATTACGGCACAGGCCCCTGCTTCCTCTGCAATACAAGCCTGTTCGGGTGTTGTCACATCCATTATCACTCCGCCCTTCAGCATCTGGGCAAGCTGGCGGTTAATCTGTTGTCTGTTTTCTTCCATAGAATTATAAATATTGTAGATAAATGAATCAGCGTTTCCGGTTGTTCCGTCTGTAATCTGTCGGTGTCAAACCTTCCACTTTTCTGAAAATTTTCGCAAAATGAGACTGTGAACGGAATCCGTATTCAAAAGCTATCTCCTGTATGGTGTGGTCGGTGTTGAGCAACGAAGCTTTTATCCGCAGGACGAGATGCTGCTCGATAAGGGTCTTCGGCGTCACGTCGGCCATGCGGCGCGTGATTTGAGACAAATATCGTGGACTGACATTTATCCTGTCTGCATAAAACTGCACATCGTTGTGCAGATGGCAATGACACGAAATAAGCCGTAGTAATTCATTATAATGTTCCGCTCCTCTCCCCTCCAGTCTGACAGACATCACTGACTGATGTCTGACGTAGGCGACAGCCTCATGGACGGCCTCATCAAATTCAAATCCCCGGCAGAGATAGGCGGCTATAGCAGCTGCAAATACGCCTCTCACACCATGTACGTTCCAATCTACCCGTCCATTTACATCAATGCGGCTTGTGACCACATCACAAAGCGGCAGTAGCTGATTGGCTATTTCGGTTTTCAGTACGGCTGTCAGAAGGCGTTCCCCGCGGGTGGTCGTCTCAACGGGGTCGTAAACCACCCATTGCGGATGATACTTTCTGAGGAGACGACAGATTTCGAGCATCTGTTCCCGATTGCGAAGCAGCCCTATTTTCACAACCGCAGGACGTACGTCATCCATGATGGCCTCCACCTGAGAACTCAGGACATCCGCAGGGAGGTCGTGGAATTCCTGAATACCGAGCGTGTTCTGCATCGTGATGGTTGTAATGGAAGTGACAGGCATTACGCCCAGTGAATCCAAAGTCCGTATGTCAGCCTGGATACCCGAGGCTCCGGTTCCGTCACTGCCGTTGATTGTCAGTACTGCTTTCTGTCTTGGTTCCTGTTCCATATCGCATTAGTATGTTTCAGCGGGTGCAAAGATATGCAAAAAAAACGGAACCTTCCAAATGCAGTTCCGTTTTTTACTCTATTTACTTACGTTTGTGTCCGGATGACATCATTTGATTGGACAATCTTACCCAATAATGATTGTTGACAGACCAAACATCCCGGGCATTCCCTATACGGACGGCCCGGGATGTTCTGGAACATCTTGATGTCGGTAGTTTAATGCTTTTCGACCCACTCACGGGCATTAACAAATGCCTGTAACCAGGGTGTCACTTCGTCGGTCTTACGTTCATCGGGATAGAAACCGCACTGCCATGGGAAGATGGCACGTTCGAGGTGGGGCATCATGCACAGATGACGACCATCCGTCGTGGCCAGACCCGCAATAGCCGAGGGTGAGCCATTGGGATTAGCCGGATAGGCTTCATATCCGTATTGGGCTATGACATTGTAGTTCCCTGGATTCTTGGGGAAAGAGAACTTGCCTTCGCCATGAGCAACCCAAAGACCGAGGCGTGAGCCTGAAAGCGAACCGAAGAGAACACTGTTGTTCTTGGGAATGCAAAGGTTCACAAAATTCGACTCGAACTTATGACTGTCGTTGTGGAGCATGTGGAGCGTGGGAACCGTAGTCAGCGTGGGACTGATGTCAGCACCCTTCTCGGATGCTTCCATGATACCGAGTTCCACCATCAGCTGGCATCCGTTGCATATACCGAGTGAAAGGGTGTCGGGACGGGCATAGAAGTTCTGAAGAGCGGTGCGTGCCTTTTCGTTATAGAGGATGGCAGCAGCCCAGCCTTTGGCAGAACCGAGGACGTCGGAATTGGAGAAGCCGCCACAATAGACAATGAAATTCACATCGGACAAATCCTCTCGGCCTGACGTAAGATCGGACGTGTGGACATCCTTCACATCGAATCCGGCGAGATACATGGCATAAGCCATCTCACGTTCGCCGTTGGTGCCTTTCTCACGGATGATGGCAGCCTTGGGTCTGGAGGCAGAAGCATTGCCCACAACATCGGAAAGACGGCCGGTGAAGCCCTTGGGCATTACCCAATAGAGCGGCTGGTGTTTATAGTTGTCGTAACGTTCCTTCGCCTTCTGTTCGCCGCTCTGACGGCGGTCGAGCAGATAGGAACTCTCATACCAGACATCACGTAGCGCATCGATATCAAAATCCTCAACCTGATTGCCGCGACGTACCTCGAGCACACGATCGTCGCCGGGATAACCTATCTTGAGGAAAGTTACTCCATGCTTTTCGAGAAGTTTCTCGAATTCCTTTGTCTTCTTGACCTGGAGTACCACACCGGGATTCTCGGCAAAGAGAATCTCTGTGAGGGTCTTCTGTCCGGCCAATTCGCTGAGGTTGATACGGAGACCGCCTTCTGTATTGGCGAACGTCATTTCGAGCAGTGTGGTCAGGAGACCGCCTGCCGAAATATCATGCCCGGCGAGAACCATATCCTGACGGATGGCATCCTGAACCGCAGCAAAGGCATCGGCAAAGTATTCAGTATTTTCAATTGTGGGTACTTTGTCTCCGAGTTTCGAAAGAGTCTGAGCCAGAGCAGATCCTCCGAGATACTGTTCGCAGAACGAGAAATCCACCCAATAAAGTGCGGTTGAACGGTCGTTCCTGACCACGGGAGAAACCACCTTGCGGATGTCACTCACTTCTGCCCCGCCGGAAATAATCACTGTACCGGGGGAGATTACCTTGCCTTCCTTGTACTGCTGGGTCATCGAAAGTGAATCCTTGCCCGTCGGGATATTGACATTAAGGGCAATGGCGAAGTCGGAACAAGCCTGCACAGCTTCATAGAGTCGAGCATCTTCTCCCTCGTTGCGGCAGGGCCACATCCAGTTGGCAGAAAGGGATACGCCTTCCAGGCCACCCTCGATGGGTGCAAATACGATATTCGTTAGTGCTTCTGCCACAGCCATCACAGAACCTGCGGCAGCATCTACAAGGGCTACCTGAGGCGCATGGCCTATAGAGGTGACGATGCCCCTCTGTCCCTTGTAATCAAGTGCAACGACACCGCAGTCGCTCAACGGCAACTGAAGCGGTCCGGCACACTGCTGACGGGCGACTTTGCCGGTCACAGAGCGGTCCACCTTGTTGGTCAACCAGTCCTTACAAGCCACACTTTCAAGCCGAAGCACGTCCTTGATGTACTGCTGGAGTTTATCATCCGAGACTGAAACGGGCGCATAATGGTGTTCAACGGTATGATCATGCATGTAGGTCTTTGGAGCATGGCCGAACATATCCTTGAGTTCGAGGTCAATGGGCTTCGTGCCGTCCTTCTCTTCAAAAGTGAAACGCATGTCGTCGGTAGCCTCACCGATGACATAGAACGGCGAACGTTCGCGTTCTGCAATCTTCTTTACGCGGTCGATATCCTCGTCTTTAATCAGAAAGCCCATACGTTCCTGCGACTCATTGCCGGCAATTTCCTTGGCCGAAAGGGTAGGATCGCCAACGGGAAGTTTGTCCATCCAGATTTTACCTCCGGTTGCATCGATAAGTTCCGAAAGGCAGTTGATGTGTCCGCCTGCACCATGGTCATGAATTGAGACAATGGGATTGATTTCACTTTCTCCCAAAGCGCGGATTACATTGGCAGCACGCTTCTGCATCTCGGGGTTGGCACGCTGTACGGCATTCAGTTCGATAGCACCGGCATACTTACCCGTATTGACCGATGAGACTGCACCGCCACCCATACCGATGCGGTAGTTATCGCCGCCGATGAGAATGACTTTTTCACCGGGTTCGGGTTCTCCCTTGAGAGCATCACGATAGTTGGCAAATCCGACACCGCCGGCCAACATGATTACTTTATCATAGCCGTAACGGGTATTCTCCTCTTCGTGTTCAAACGTGAGAAGGGAACCGCAAATGAGCGGCTGACCGAATTTGTTGCCGAAATCAGACGCTCCGTTGGAAGCTTTGATAAGCACCTGTTCGGGGGTCTGATAGAGCCAGGGACGCGCCTTCATGGTTTCTTCCCAGGGACGCGGACCGATGAGGGAATCGCGGTCGTTGCGGGGATAGGAAGTGATATAGACAGCCGTACCTGCAATCGGCAACGAAGCCTTGCCGCCGCCCAGACGGTCACGGATTTCGCCTCCAGTACCTGTTGCAGCTCCATTGAATGGTTCTACGGTCGTGGGGAAGTTATGTGTTTCAGCTTTCAACGAAATAACGGAGTGAATCTTCTTGACATCAAAAAACGAAGATGTGGTGGGATCGGCCGGTGCAAACTGCTCGATTTCGGGACCATCGTTAAAGGCAACATTGTCTTTATAGGCAGAAACGAGTTTGCCGGGATGTTCTTTGGAGGTCTTTTTGATAAGAGCAAAAAGTGATGAGGGTTTCTCCTCTCCGTCGATGATGAAGGTTCCGCCGAAAATCTTGTGACGGCAGTGCTCGGAATTGACCTGCGAAAAACCGAAAACCTCAGAATCTGTTAACGGACGGCCTATACGGGCTGACACATCTTTTAAATATTGTATTTCTTCGGGTGACAAGGCGAGACCTTCCTGCACATTGTAGGCATCGAGATCCTCAATCATTACCACTGCATCGGGCTGTTTGTCAATGGTAAAACAATCCTGTCCTACTCCGTCGTAGAGACGACGCAACATCGGATCGAACTCGGCATCGGGGCCTTTTGCGGGGAAAAATTCCTCGATACGGCGGATACCGTGAATTCCCATATTCTGAGTAATCTCTACTGCATTCGTACTCCAGGGAGTAATCATTTCACGACGCGGGCCTACCCACCAGCCCGAGAGTTGCTGGTCGTCCAATTGGATTGCATTACTGAATAACCAGCAGAGTTGCCGGCTCTCATCTGAGGAAAGATTGTGGTCAATTTCGACGGCTAAGACCGTCTTTGTAGGCTGTTGAAAGAAATAAATCATCACTTTTTTATAAATTTGCCGCAAAAATACACAAAAAAAATGAAAATTACATTGCCGTTTGAAAAAAAATTCATATCTTTGCAAAAAAATTTGGTATCTACTCCCAAAAATGATGTTAGAGATAGCAATCATGACCCTCTTTTGGGGCTTTTTAATAGGAATAATAGTAAGCGCGCCGATGGGCCCCACAGGCATCTTGGTAATTCAGCGAACGCTCAACCGCGGATGGCTGTCCGGCTATCTTACCGGATTGGGCGCTGTCTTATCGGATCTATTCTATGCAATCCTCTCCACATTCCTGACCGCAGTGGTTGTGGACTGGATTTCACAGTATCAGGTAACGCTGCAAATCGTAGGTTCCGTAGCCATTCTGGCTTATGCTATCTATCTGTGGAACTCCAACCCAGCATCCGGACTGGCCACGAACGACCGACTGGCACCCACACCCGGTCTTAAGGTTAAAGGTATCCTGAAATATTTCTTCTCAGGGTTCTTCCTGACCATTTCGAATCCCGCCATTGTCTTCCTCTACATTTTCCTCTTCGCCCGCAGCAACTTCCTCTTTGAAGCATCGACCCAGAACTGGTGGCTCTATCTTTTGGGCTTCCTGTCCATCATCGCCGGAGCAGTAGGATGGTGGACGCTTATTACGTGGGTGATGAAGAAGGTTCGCAATCACTTCAAGCCGAGAACGCTGATGATAATCAACCGCACGATAGCCATTGTGCTCGCAGTCATTGCTATTTATGGCTTCGGATATGCCGTTTGGCTGCTTTATCACCAGTAAAAACGAACAAAATACATTTTTTTCGAAAAAAACTGTCCAAAAATTTGGAAGTTTCAAAAATAAAAACTATCTTTGCCCCGCAATTTCGGCATAAATGGGTATCGTTCCATGAAAAGAACCCGTTTGCTCCCCCCCCCTTACCAACGATAACTCTCAAACAAAAAGGACTAATGCCGAAGCTCTGCAATTCCAACAACACTTTGAAATAATGTAAGTATTCCATATCAAACGAAGATGCATTCATTTGAAGAAATCAACAGCCTTCCGGATGAACAACTCGTAGCGCTTTCCAGAGAAGCCCGCGTCGAGAATCCGGATTTCACAAACCGAGACCACCTGGTTCAGCAGATTATCGAAGCCGAAAAGACGCAGGAGACACCAGCTCCTCCGAAGAGAAAACGCGGTCGTCCGCGCAAGAATCCACTTCCCGAAGAAACTCCGGCACCCACCAAGGCAGAGGAACCAAAGTCTGCGAACGAAGCATTGCTTTTCCCTGAAGAACCGGCGGCTCCCCAAGATATACCTCAGGAAGATTTCCCCGATGAGGGAAATGCTCCACAGGAATATTATCCCCAACCGGAAGACAACTTTATCCCTCAGGACGGAGAGGAAATGTATCCTATCGACGGGAACTATCCTCCCGTGGACGGAGAGTACCCCCCGATGGATGAGAACCTGTCCTATCTGGATGATGAAGAGACCCAGCAACTCATAAATAAAAATATGAGTGCCTTCGACGATCTTTTCGGCGGCGGAGGCAAACCCCTGTCCCCCGTTAAGAAAAAGAAAAAGAAGAAAGGGGCCGCAGTTCAGGTTCCTGTCAAACCCGTCGCCAACACCCCCGCTCCCAATGCAAAGGCAGAAGAGCCCGACAACGCCTTGTCGCCCGAAGAAATGTCCGTAGCACAGGAATTCTCTGGTGTGCTGCAGGGTTGTGGCGTGCTGGAAATACAGCCTGACGGAAACGGATTCCTCCGCTCAGCCGACTATAATTACATAAAGTCGCCGGACGATATAT
>CAJOOX010000162.1 GCA_905236195.1 uncultured Bacteroidales bacterium | reverse complement strand
TGATACAATTCACCCCGGAAGTTCCAAGACTTTCGGGGTGAATCATTTATCGATGGATTATTGGAATTCGAAATCAGAATTCTACATACACTCCTTCCTGCCAATTGGTGGTTGCGGTGAACGAAACGTTACCATAGCCCGAGAACACCGGTCCCGTAAAACGGTTAGTGTAGCCTCGTCTGAAGGAATAGGTTCCATCCAGTGTATAAGAACGGATGACAGACCTTTGGGAATCAAGTATGTTAAACGTAACGGCCATCTCTACAGGAGTTGATGGCAAAAAGAACGAGCGTTCAAAATGGAATTTTCCTTCTGTATTCAGGAAATTTGCAACAGTACATTGTATATGCATATTTCCATCCGTTGCCGTGTTTATCGCAGCTTGCGAAATGGGGTTGAAATGCTGGCCATCGCAATTGGGAAGGCAGATTTCAACATATGCAGCATCTTCCGTCGGCAAGTCTGTGGAGGTTAATGCAATGCGGGCGACAGCGAGTTTAAGGTCAAGATTAAGGTTTTTGCTTCCTGCGGAAGCCACAGTAAAATCTTGAGAAACAGACCATGTATCAATCAGGGGTGCGGGAAGAATCACTTCGTCCTGACTAACGAATGTAGCTGCGCTGGATTCAGAATTGTATCCGACAGAGACAAGCCGGTAATTGCCTGCTAGCAACCTAGTGGAAAAGACACCGAAATCCCCTGGGTTGGACGAAAAATCCTTACGGAACTGGGTTTGGGAAAATGCCACATTATAATCTCCATCATAGATGTAGGTAGTAATGGCTTTGATGTTGTCCGATGACTCGTCGGTGAGATCCGCACGGGTGGGTTCATAATTTCCCTGAGAAAAATCGAAGACATTGTGACTGATAATGACTTCACTGCGAGTAGCAGACGATGTTTCTTCTGCTTCTTCCTCAGGACTGAAACAGGATGTGAATGTGGAGGCTACGGCAATGGCGAGCACAGCGAGCAGAGTGTTTTTTTGAAACATAATAAAAAGTATTAAAAAGGTAATATTATATGTACATCTTTACAGTGTATACGAATTTGTAGTCCAGGTGTCATTGGTATAAAATGTATTATTCGTATCAAAAAGCGACGATGAACCCGAGAAGAACGGACCTGTGTATTGGCTAATCTCGCTAACGACAACCGGAACGGCGTCAATGACTTTCTCACAGATGGTTTCATCCGTAGAGTTAAGGGCAGATATCGTAAGTTTCAAGTTCTGGCTGTCAGCTCTTGGGAATGTGTAGATTTCATAAACCGTTTCGCCTGCGCTGTTGGCTTCTTTCCTTGAGCGAAGTTCTGTCTGACGTGAATTGACACATCCTTTGCCCGTTGTGGCATCGAGCGTTGAGGAACCTCCTGTATAATAGAATCTGAAGGTACTGATTTCGGAAGGCGTTTCGTCTGTAATCACGAAGCGCACCATTGCCACACAGCGTTTCATTTCCAAATTGTAGGACTGGTCGTCATTAACGGCAATCTGTTTACAATAAACAAAGGTATCTGTCACCTTGTTTCCATCGAAGGTGATTTTGGCGGGTGTGGTTAGCGTGGCTTTCTTTTCGCCGTTATGGGCAACCGCCACAATGGTGTATTCCCCCTCTGGCAAACGGACAGATACGGTGCCGAACGTCTCAGCGGATGCTTCCTGTCCTATCGACTTGACACGTGTGCCATCACTGTCAAACACCGCGAAATCGAGTCTGCCGGCCAGGTCCTTGATTTCATAGGAACGCGTCTCGAAAGGCAGTTGTTCGAATTCTACACAATGAAAGATTTGTTGAAAACCCTCTTCCCCTGCTGTCTCTTCTTCGGATACAGCCTGGAAACACGAAACAAAAAGGGAGCTGGCTAAGATGCACAGACTCGGTGTTAGGATAAAAGACTTGTTCATAGTTGTTTGATTTTAGTATTTAAATGATGATGAATCAAAAAACAAAACATGTCTGAAAAGGCGATGGAACTGACTGGGCGTTCCTTGCGGTTTGGGCATAGGGTCTGGTCGGATTGTCGTGATTTTAGGCATAGTTCTATGTCGGTGCAAAGATATAAATAATTTTGAAAACTAAAAAGAAATCGGCAAAAAAAATGCAAAATCGCTAATGTTTTGTAACAAAATACCGGTTTTATTCATTAACTACCATGCTTTTCTGCTCATTTTTTTGTTTTTTAACAACCTTTTGACCATAATTCGGGAATATTTTCTTATTTTTGCAGCAAAATTAGAAATTCAAGATAAATATGAGTATAAATATGAGTAACCAATTTCAGTATCATATTTTCTCCCCTTATCGTGTTTGTCCCCTTGGTGCCCATGTCGATCATCAACACGGACTCGTTACGGGATTTGCCATCGACAAAGGTGTGGATTTATGGTTCACGCCCAACGAAGACGGACGGGTGCATCTTGAGAGCCGCAGTTTCGAAGGTATTGTTGACTTTCATGTAGATACCCCTTCACAGGTTCGCGAACACATGTGGGGCGATTATGCCCGCGGTGCCAAATATGCACTCAGGAAACGTTTTGAGCTGAAAAGGGGCATCGACGGCGTACTGCA
The DNA here is from genome assembly GCA_905236195.1 of uncultured Bacteroidales bacterium. GTDB lineage: Bacteria > Bacteroidota > Bacteroidia > Bacteroidales > UBA3663 > Liminaster. Next base: position 2,911 of record CAJOOX010000162.1, on the reverse strand, counting down.
GGGCAGTCTCCCTGTGGGCGGTCTTTCATCGTCGGCAGCTGTCTTGATTGCCTACGTAATGGCATTTGCCAAAGCGAACGACATCCGGCTGCAGCCGTTCGAAGTGGTAAAAATCGCGTCGGAAGCAGAACGCGAATACATCGGACTGAACAACGGTCTGCTCGACCAGGCTTGTATCGCCCTCGGCAAAAAGGACGGACTCCTGTTCCTGGATTGCGATTCGGACGACTGGCGCATCATCAAGCGGAACCCCGAAATGCCGGAATTCGAAATCGGTATCTTCTTCTCGGGCCTGACACGTTCGCTCGTCAACAGCGACTACAACCTCCGCGTATTTGAATGCAAAACGGCAGCCTGGAATATGCTGGCCTATACCGACCAGCCGCTGAAAACCTTCGACAAGACGTTTCTCCGAGACATTCCCAAGTCCACATTCGACAAAACCAAGATAGCCATGCCTTCCAGATTCGCCCGACGAGCCGAACATTTCTATTCGGAATATCGGCGTGTGCGTCAGGGCGTTACGGCCTGGGAGACGGGCAACCTGAAACTGTTCGGCAAGCTGTCGTTCGACAGTTGCGAGAGCTCCATCCACAACTATGAATGCGGCAGTCCCGAGCTGATTTCAATTTATGAGATTATGCGCACGCTTCCCGGCGTTTATGGCGGACGATTCTCCGGCGCCGGCTTCAAGGGTGCCGTCATCGCTCTCGTAGATCCTGCCCACAAAGCGGAAATCGAAGCTGAACTGACCAGACAATATCTGAAGAAATTCCCCGAGTACGAAACCACCTTCAAAGTGTTCTGGGTAAAACCGGACGACGGAGCAAGATTTGTATGAAAAATATAGTAGTAGCCGCAGGCTATGCCACAAGGTTGGGAGAACTGACAAAGAATTTTCCCAAACCGCTGTTGAAAATCGGTGAGAATACGATTTTGGGAAGAATGTTGGACGACATCGACAAGATTCCCGAAATTGACGAACACGTCATCATCACCAACCATAAGTTCGCCCCTTTCTTCGAGGATTGGGCCAAAGAGCAGACATACAGCAAGAAAATAACCATCGTCGATGACGGCACATCGACCAACGAAACACGTCTCGGTGCAGTCTGTGATCTTCTCTTCGCAATGGAGAAGCTCCACATCGATGACGACCTTCTTGTTGTTGCAGCCGACAATTTATTGTTCTTCTCGTTCCGCGAATTTGTGGATTTCGCAAAGGCGAAAGGTACGAGCTGCATCATGTGCCACGAACAGCCCAGCATCGAAAAACTGCAGCGCACCGGCGTTGTTGTACTCGACGGCAACCATAGGGTGCTGAACATGGAGGAAAAACCGCAGGAGCCCAAGAGCCATTGGGCCGTGCCGCCGTTCTATCTCTACCAGAAGAAGGATCTCGACCTCATCCGTCACTCAGTCGAAAACGGATGCGGCAAAGATGCTCCCGGCAATCTCGCCCACTATATGGTGGATCATACCGTCATGCACGCCTGGCCGATGTCTGCCGGACGTTTTGACATCGGCAGCCTTGACACTTACTACGAGGCTGTGGAAAAATTTGGAACCTCGCAACATAATAATCCGTAATATCGTCATAACGTCATAACGAAAGGAAATCAAACAATATGGAGAAAATTTCATTAGACAACAAAAGCATCCTGGTGACAGGTGCCGCCGGTTTCATCGGCAGCAACCTCGTCAAGAGACTTTTCAAGGACGTGAACGGTGCGACAATCGTGGGCATCGACAATATGAACGACTACTACGACGTTTCGCTCAAAGAATACCGTCTGAATGAATTGGAAGCGCAGTCCTCTCCCAATAAATGGCATTTCATCAAGGGCGATATTGCCGACAAGGCTACCATCGACCGTCTGTTTGCCGACTACAAGCCGGCAGTCGTCGTAAACCTTGCTGCCCAGGCTGGTGTACGCTACAGCATCACCAATCCCGATGCCTATATCATGAGCAATATGATAGGATTCTACAACATCCTCGAGGCTTGTCGCCACAATCCTGTCGAACATCTCGTCTATGCATCGTCCAGCTCGGTCTATGGCGGCAACAAGAAAGTGCCGTTCAGCACCGACGACCGCGTGGACAATCCCGTGTCGCTCTATGCCGCCACAAAGAAGAGCAACGAGCTTTTTGCCCACTGCTATTCCAAACTTTACAACATCCCCACCACAGGTCTCCGTTTCTTCACCGTCTATGGACCTGCCGGCCGTCCCGACATGGCCTATTTCGGATTCACCAACAAACTGCTGAAGGGAGAAACCATCAAGATTTTCAACTACGGCAACTGCCGTCGCGACTTCACCTACGTCGATGATATCGTGGAAGGCGTGGTTCGAATCATGCAGGGAGCCCCGAATCGCCAGCAGGGCGAGGACGGACTGCCCCTTCCGCCTTACGCAGTATATAATATCGGTGGCGGACAGCCTGAGAACCTGCTCGATTTCGTACAGATTCTACAGGAAGAATTGGTTCGTGCCGGAGTCCTGCCCCAGGATTACGACTTCGAGGCCCACAAGGAACTCGTGCCTATGCAGCCGGGCGATGTGCCTGTTACCTACGCCGACGCCACAGCCCTGGAACGCGACTACGGATTCAAGCCGTCCATCACGCTGCGTGAAGGTCTCCGTGCGTTTGCGGAATGGTACAAATCCTTCTACTGCAAGTAAAAAACAAGATTTTCTCAACAACATACCCCGGAATATCCTCTACTGGATGTTCCGGGGTATTTCAAAAATGTCAACATGTTCTCCGAAAATCGGACGACTGATTGACAAGTGTCAACTTGTTCCCCGAAAATCCGGCGGCTGATTGACACTTTTTTACTTAACTAGTATTTTCTTGCCGTTATGGATATAAATGCCCGGCTTGGAAGCTTTGATATCAACCCGCT
>CAJOOX010000161.1 GCA_905236195.1 uncultured Bacteroidales bacterium | reverse complement strand
GGACAAATGCGCCGAACTGATACCAACGGGCCTGCAACTCGCGCCATTCCTTGAGGTCTTCGTTGTCGCGACCTGTTTCGTCATAGAGTTTCTGGGCAGCCTCAAACCGCTTCTCCACGCTGAAACCGCCAATGTCCATCGTCCACCACGGAATGCCGGAGATGGAGTAGTTCAGGCCGGCCTGAATCTGGGTATAAAGGTCTTCCCAGCGTGTGCCGATGTCGCCGCTCCAAGAAGCCGTAGAATAACGCTGCAGACCGGCAAAGCCGGAACGGGTGAGCAGGAAGACGCGCTGGTCGCGCTTCACGCTGCGCTGTCCTTCGTAGATGGCCATTGCGTTGACGAGGGCGTAGGCATTGAAGTACTGGTCGGAGGGACCCAGGGCTGTGGGACCGCAGAGCGCTTTGCGATAGGGAAGGTCGGTGCAGTCACGTACGTTCGGTTCGGAAGCATCCATCCACCAGGCATCGATGCCGTACTTGAAGAGATGATCGTTCATCTGGTTCCAGAACATAAGACGTGCGTTGGGCGCATAAGCGTCATAGAAACCGTAATGGTAGCCGGGCCAGATAAAGTCCACAAGACTGTCCTTCACGCTTTGCTGATAGATCCAGCCTTTCTGATCGAATTCCTTGTAGTGTTCGGTGGATGTGTAGAATTTGGGCCATACCGAAATCATGAATCTGGCGTGCATGGCATGCACGGAATCGAGCATGGCCTGGGGGTCGGGATAGCGTTTGGCTTCGAATTCATGAGAACCCCAATCATCCACTTTCCAGTAGGACCAGTCCTGCACAATGTTATCCAGCGGAATGTTGCGTTTGCGGAATTCTGCTACGGTTGAGAGAATTTCATCCTGCGTCTTGTAGCGTTCGCGGCTCTGCCAGAAACCCATGGCCCATCGGGGCATAACAGGCGCTTTGCCCGTGAGGGTGCGATATCCTGCAATGACCTCGTCGGCCGAGGGACCGGCTATATAGTAATAGTCGAGCTGGGGCGTCATCTCGCTCCACCAAGACTGCTGTTTCTGAATCTCGGCCGGAACGGGGGCATAGGCGCGGAGTCCGCAATACGACTCGCTGCCATCGGGATGCCATACGATTTTGATGTCGGCGGGTTCGTCTTTCTTCAGGCGTGCACTGAACTTGACAGCGTTGGGGTTCCACGCGGTTCGCCAGATTTCACCGACGGCCTTTTCTCCATTGATGTAAACCGACATGTAGCCTGCGTAGTAAAGAATGAATTTGTATTCACCGGTGGCTTTAGGCACGATTTTCCCCTCATATACTACGTCAGCCTTGGCGAGATCAACGTCTTTGGGCAGATTCTTCGTGGTCTTGAGATTCTCGAAATAGATGCTGTCTTCGCGACGAACGACCTCGGGCTTCCCTTTCACCGTATAGGTGCCTGTGAGCGCGCCTTCCTTCCCATCTTTATCGATAAGGGTGAAGAGACGGTTCAGTTGCGAGTAGTCGTTGGGGTTACCCCAACGGCAGAGCGAATAGCTGTCGATATAAATGCCGTAGCCCTTGGTCGAATAGATGAAGGGAATCGAAATCTTGGTGTTATATTGGTATAACTCTTCGTTTTTGCCCTTCCAGTTCCAATCGGAACCCTGGTGCTGACCCAGGCCGAAGAACCCTTCGTCGTCCGGCGAATCAAAAACAAGGTGGGTAGAGTAACCTTTGCCGCCCTGAACCGACTCAAAGGGGGTAAATGTCGTATAATCCTCGTTGAGCACCAGATTGTCTTCCTTGTCGTAGAAGGATACCTTGCCGTTCTTGAGACTTACGCGTGCAGCGGCTGATGCGGTTGCGATTACCACGACGGAGTCGTCTTGGAGTCTGACGTTGTAGCGTGTTACGTCTGCCTTGTCGAGCACGCTGAGACTTTTCGGGTCGGAAAAGTTCGTTTCAGGGGTTGCCGACACATGGAACAATTTGGGTCCGAGCACTTCCACCCGGACGAGCTTCGCGTGTCCCTCTTGGGGATTTTCCACAGAAACAGTCACTTGCTGGCCTTTCTGTTCGTAAGGATTGTTTTGACAAGCCGTAAAAAGCAGCACAGCGGATGCTGCAAGGCTCATAAAAAAAGTTTTCATACTATGGCGTTTATTTATTAATGTTTTTATGGTGCAAAGATACGCATTTTTTTTGAAATAAGAACCCCTCAAAAGTAAAATTTTGAGGGGTTCTTTGTATTTGGCGGGGTATTTTTGTAAAAATCTTGTGAATAAGATGTATTTTTGTAATTTTTTTTACACAAAAAGCCCGTTAAAGCCAATTCATGCTGTGGTAAAGCTGGGCTAAAAGCAAACCGGCTATTGTGGCCACAACCACATGAATCAACCCCGGAATCATGAACGAGTGGTTGAACAGATATTTGCCGATAACGGTCGTTCCGGAGCGGTCGAAGTTCACCGTTGCGATATCAGAGGGATAGTTGGGGATGAAGAAGTATCCATAGACACTGGGCATAACACCGAGCAGAATCACTCCATCGATGCCCATTTCGTAGGCCAGGGGGAGCATGGCAACCACGACGGCACCCTGAGAGTTAATCAGAACGGAGACAAGGAAGAAGACAAAGGCGATGGCCCAGGGGTACTGGGCGACGATGTCGCCCATCATTTCCTTGATCTGGGTTGTATAGTTCCCGAAATAAGTGTCGGCCATCCAGGCGATACCGAAGATGGCAACGACGGCCACCATGCCTGACTGCCATACGGCACCGCTCACGGCTTTCTTGGGTTCTGCCTTGGCAAAGAAGACCATCAGGGCTGCCGCTGTCAGCATCATAATCTGGATGAGCAGGTTCATCTTGAGCGGTTTCAGGTTGCCTTTGGCATCTGCAAACCGGGGAAGCAGGTCGGGGAAGATGGCGAAGATAACGATGCTTGCCAGCGCCGCAAGGAAAATCCAAACGGCTATTTTTGAGTGTGTTTCAATCTTCTGGTTAAGGGTCGTTGCCGAGTTGCCGTACATGTAGTTGTATGTCTCAGGATCCTTGCAGCGCGCCTGGAACTGGGGATCCTTGTCGAGGTCCAGACCGCGGTTGTAGCTGAAGATAATTGCAGCAATGATGCCAATCAGACAGGCGGGAATCGTCACCATCAGAATCTGGAAGATGGAGACATCGAATCCGTTGGCATTTGATATGGTCATGAAAGAAACGACGGCAGCGGCAATCGGCGAACAGGTAATGCCGATCTGGGACGCGATGGAGGCGATGCCGCAGGGACGTTCGGGACGTATGCCCTGTTTCAGGGAGATGTCGCAGATAATAGGCATGATGGTGTAAACCACATGGCCGGTACCTACCAGCACCGTAAGAAAGAAGGTGACAAAAGGAGCCAAAATCGTGATGTAGGCGGGATGAGAACGCAGCATACGCTCGGCTACCTGAATCATCCAGTTCATACCGCCTGAGGCCTGAAGCATACCGGCACAGGTTACGGCAGCGATGATGATGTAAATAACATCGGTGGGAGGCGTACCGGGCTTGAGCCCGAATCCGAGTACAAGAATGGCCAGACCGATGCCCGAGATGGCTCCGAGAGCCAGACTTCCATATCGCGCACCCACAAAGAGAGCCAGCAGCACGATCAGGAATTGAATAATCATTAATACGTCCATAGGTTTATAATTAGATAAGTTGTCAAAATTGCCTTATTTCTGGCCCTCTTTTTCCCGGTATTCTGTGGGCAGCATGCCATAGAGCGCCTTGAAATAGCGGGAGAAGAACTTCGGATTGTTGAATCCGACGCGGTAACTGATTTCGGAGATGCGGTCGGGAGTCTCCCGGAGATACTGTGCCGCACGCTTCAGACGGATGTTGCGGATAAATTCAATGGGAGAGAGTCCGGTGAGGCCCAACAGTTTCTTATAGAGCATCACGCGGCTCATGCCGAGTTCCTGACTCATATCTTCAACGCTGAGATCCGAACGGCCCATATTCTCTTCGACATACTGAATCGCCTTCTTGACGAGTTGCTCATCCTGCGACACCACTTTGACGTCGGAAGGCATGGGGTCGATCAGGCGCGGTTTGCCCTGACGCAGACGCGACACCTCCAACAGGTTCTTCAGGCGGAGGTTCAGTTCCTTGACAGAGAAGGGCTTGGTCAGATAGTCGTCGGCGCCTGCTTCGAGACTTTCGATACGGGCTTCGGCGGTCTGTAATCCTGAGATAAGGAGTACGGGCACAAGGTGCAGGCGACTGTCTTCGCGGATGCAGCGGCACAATTCGTTGCCGTCAATCTCGGGCATCATGATGTCGGAGATGACGCAGTCGGGTACGGTCTTTTCCAGAATCTTGAGCGCTTCTTTGCCGTTCACGGCTTCAATCACCTTGTGGTTGCCAGTCAGCGAAGTGCGCATGAAAAGGCGGAAGTCATCGTTGTCATCGCAGATCAGAATCGTGGTCTGGATATTCTGGGCCGTAGGATCGGTGGCTTCTTCGGAGTTCTCTTCCACCTCAGGCTCGGCAACCGGTGTCTTTTCATCGGGCGCGTTGGGGGCGACATGCCGGATGGGTATCTTAACCTTGAATATCGTGCCGCGGCCGGCATTGTCATAAACGGAGACACTTCCGCCGTGCAATTCGGCAAAGTCTTTCACCATGCTGAGCCCGATGCCGGAGCCTGTTGCACTGGCATCTTTCTGCATTGCCTGATAGAAGACGTCGAAAATCTTCTTCTTGTCTTCGTCGGAAATGCCCGAACCGGTATCGGAAACCTTGATGGTCAGGTTGTCTTGGGTTATTCCGCCAGCCGTGGAGTCTGTTTCGGTTTCCAGCTGAATGGTGACACGTCCCTTTTCGGGTGTGAACTTGAGGGCATTTGAGAGCAGGTTGCTCACGATTTTGTCCATCTTGTCGGCATCGAATGCCATAGTGAGCGATTCGGGTTCGGTATAGAACGAGAAACGGATCTGCTTATGGGTGGACATGGGTTCGAACCTTGTAGAAACCTGCCGTATGAAATCCACAATGTCGCCCTCAGTCAGATTGAGTTTCACGCGGCCGTCTTCCAGTTTGCGGAAATCAAGCAGCTGGTTCACCATTTCCAGGAGGTGATTGGCATTCCGCTGCATGAGACCCAGCTGTTCTTTCTGCTCCGGATCCTTGACGGTGGCCATCAGTTTCTCCAACGGACCGAGGATAAGGGTAAGGGGCGTTCTGAGTTCGTGGCTCACATTGGTGTAGAACTGCGTCTTCATGCGGTTCACTTCCTCGTCGTGGCTCATCTGCTGGCTCATCTGTGCCATGCGTTCCTTGGTACGGACGCGAGCCAGCGACCAGTGCCACATCAGGATGATGATGGTCAGTAACAGTAAGAAATAGAAGAGATATGCCCACCATGTTTGCCAGGCAGGAGGTGCGATATTTATCTTCATGGTTTCTTCCTTGCCGGTTTTCTGTGCTAACTCATCGGCCGATTTGATGTGAAGCACATATTTGCCGGGGGTGAGGTTGGTGAATGTCAGGGTGCGGGCTCCCATGGGCAGTGCCATCCACTTGTCCGAGAATCCTTCCAGCATATACATGAAGCGGTTTTTGCCGGGCCGGGCATATTGGTTGGCGGCCAGGAAAATGGAAACCACCTTGTCGTTGTGGGTGAGATTGATAACGCGTGTCTCGTTGATGTCACCGGACAGGAATTTGTCCATGATGCGAACGCCGGCGAAGAATACATCGCTGGCAGTACTGTCGTGCCGCATCGTATTGGGGTCGAAAATGTCAATGCCGTTGATACCGCCGGCTATGACGCGTCCGTCGGAAAGACAGGTCATGGAACGCTGGTTGAATTCTGAATTCAGCAAGCCCACAGTCTCGCCATAGGAAATTACGTTGAAATCCCACGATGTGGGCACGTAGCTGCCGGTCTGTTCCTGGTGTTCTGTCACCGACACCTGTTTGATGGAGCGCTGCGTCGCAATCCATATCTTATGGTTCTTGTCCTCGGTGATACTGAGACCCTGCGGAACCGAATTGACAAACACTTTCACCGAGTGGTGTTTTTCTTCATAAACGCCCACACCGCCGTTGCTTACAATCCAAAGCAGACCGCGGGAGTCATACATGACCTGATTGACTCCCTTCAAGTTAGTGGGGAGGGATCCGGGATTGTCGTATCCGCTCGGCAGTATGTGTTCGACCATGATGTCGGAATATTTGCGGGTCTCGGTGTCGAAGAATCCTACGCCGATTGACGCAAAGCCTAATACGAGGGTGCGCCTGTCCGGCGAGAGGTCCAGCGAGGTGAGGTAGTCGTTGGGCAACGCTTCGTTTGCGATGTTGTAGGTGGTGAATGTTCCGGTTTTTAGGTCCAGATATTGCAGACCACCGCCCAATGTGGCAACCCAGAGATTGCCTTTACTGTCTTCTTTCAGGCTCCACACATTGGCGTTGGCCGCTTTGCCCTCTGTGGCTTTTTCGCCGCGGGCCGGACCAGTCCAGTGTTTGGCATGGCCGTTCTCGATGCCGTAAATGCCGCCCATGAATGTGCCCGCATACAAGTTGTTTGCCGAGGTCTGTGTAAGGCCTACGATGGGATGGTTTTCGGTGATGCCGGTGAGCGCAAAAGGTTCAATTTCGCCATTTTCAAGGTTCCAGCGGATGATGCCCTTGCCGTTGGTGCCCAGCCAGAGGTGTTCCGGGTCGGCTTCCACCATGCATGTGATGTCCTGCAGACGGTACATCTCCTGTCCCGTCGGACGAGCATAACAGCAGGCTACGCCGTTTTTGTAACTGCCGACCCACATGACACCTTCCTGGTCGAGATGCAACGACTGGATGGTGTTGTTTGAGATGGTCTGGCTGTTGGTTTCATCGTGGGAGAGTCGGGTGACATATCCTGTGTGTTTGTCGAAAACGTCAATGCCTGTGGCATCGGTGCCGATCCAGATATTGCCGTCCACGTCTTCAGCCACCGCGTGGATGATGACACCTGTTCCCTCGGCCCAGCGAGACGCCATTTCCGGCCGCCATTCCTTTGCGTTCAGGTCATAGACCAAAAGTCCGTTCAGGTTGTAGATCCACATCAGGTCCTGACTGTCCAGGAAGGTGTTGTAATCATTTGCGCCGCGGTCTTTGAGGTCGTCTAGCCTCCAGATGAGGTTCAATTCATTGGCATCGAAGAGGAATTGCTGTCCGTTGGAAAAGGATACCAATACACCGTCTTTGCAGTCGGTGATGTACTTCACCTCTGTGTTTTCGGGGAAATTTTCCTGTTTGATGAGGCGGGCGGTCTTGCCGTCGGGTTCCGCAACCCAAAGCCCTTCTGACGGCGTGTGAATCCATGTGCGCTTGTTCGAAGGGGAAACATATACGAAATCGGGCACTTCGCGACTGCCGATGCGTAACATTACCTGACGGCATTGCGAATCGAATTTTCCGGTCTTCCTGTCCATGATGGAGTACCCCCTGTCGGTCTTGATCCAAAGGGAACCGCTTTGCGGAATCTCCTGGATGCTGTTCACGAGGTTGCCGGGCAGCGACGTGGTGTCGGAAGCCTGTTCCTGATAGTTGACCACTGTATAGCCGTCATAGCGCTCCAGACCTGTCGAGGTGCCGAACCAGATGAACCCGCGAGAGTCTCGCTCTATGGCGAATACAGCTCCGCCGGAAAGGCCGTCATTGATGCCCAACCGGTGGAAAGTATAGTGATGCGGTGCCGCAGATATTGTCAAAGAGACAAGGCTGAGGAATAAAGTTAAATATTTTCTCATCAAAAAGTGTATATTGTATTTCGGTAAAACAACGATGCGAAGATACGTTTTTTTTGCGAATTAAACAAACTTTACACCATTTTTTTTAAAAAATACCCATCGAAAAAGGTCTCTGAAACGCTAAATGCACTTTTTTTGAGAAAAATATCGCAAAAAATTTGGAAGTGTCGCATAAAAACGCTATCTTTGCACTCGCAAAATTAAAACTTTGCAATTCAACCGACATTGGAAAGATGCTCGAGTGGTTGAAGAGGCCCGCCTGGAAAGCGAGTAAACGCCAAAAGCGTTTCAGGGGTTCGAATCCCCTTCTTTCCGCCGAATAAGCCGACGCTCAGATTGGGCGTCGGCTTATTATTTTTATGCCATGGGTCGGGTCTTGGCGGCAAGCCACATCCGGTCGCTTTCGTTCAAGTGCGGTGCCAACTCGTTATATACCTTATTATTATATTCGTCAATCCAGCGGCGTTCATCCTCGCCGATAAGTTCGCGCTTGATGGGTGTCGTATCAATCCAGCAGAGCGTCAGCGTTTCAAATTGCAGGAATCCCGTGCAGAGCCGTACGACCCGGATACAGTTCTCATGGCGTACGCCGTGCGACCCTTCCACGTACATGGCAGGCTCGTTGCTGATGATCATCCCTTCCATAAGGGGTTGCGGGTTATGTTCCATGCGTACGCTTTCCGGACCTTCATGACAGCAGAGGTAATGTCCTACGCCGTGCCCTGTTCCGTGGAGATAGGTCTTGCCTTCTTTCCACAGGTCCATGCGGGCGAGGGCATCGAGCTGGTCACCCCGCGTTCCTTCCGGGAAACAGGCTGTGGCCAGCCGTATATGTCCTTTCAACACCAGCGTGTAATCCCGCTTTTCCTCTTCGGTCAGTGTGCCTACGGGGATGGTGCGTGTGATGTCGGTCGTGCCGTCCAGATACTGTCCGCCTGTGTCAATCAGCAGGAGGCCGTTGCCTGAAATCGGTACGTTGGATTCCTCCGTCGGGAAATAGTGTGGCAGGGCGGCATGTTCGCGCCAGCCTACGATGGCATCGAAACTCTCGTCGCGGTAGTCTTCCTGCTCCTGCCGGAATTCGCGGAGTTTGGCCACACAGTCCAGCTCGGTCACTTCGTTGTCGATGACGATATTACCCTCGTTGCCCATCATGAATTCCGACGGACGGTTCAGACGGTCGTCCAGCCAATGGTAAAACCGTGTCAGGGCGATGCCGTCCTTCAGCATGGCAATCCGTTCGCCTTCGCTTTCCACTTCGTTTTTGAGAGCTTTCATTAGGGTCACCGGGTTGGCCGAAAGGATTACCTTCGGGGAAGCTGTCTGCAGAGCGTTGTCCAGTTCAAGCGTGATTTCCGAAGGGTCGGCCAATAGGGTGTATCTCCTGCCCAGGGTCTGCAGGGCGGTGAAGAAACTGTCGTAGGACTTCACTTTGATCCCGTCCATCTGCAGGCATTTCATCACCTCCTTGCTCATCTTCTTCCGGTTCACGAAGAGCGTGCTGCCGAATTCAGAGATGATGGCATAGCTGACAAAGACGGGTGTGCAGTGAATGTCGCTGCCTCGCAGGTTCAGCGCCCAGGCAATATCGTCCAGACGGGTCAGGATAAGTGCATTGGCCTGTTTGGCGCGGATGGCTTCCACGATACGATGGAGCCGTCCTTTGGTCGTCTCGCCCGAATACCGGTCGGAATAGATTTCGACAGGATTCAGGGGGAGCGGCGGCCTGTCGGTCCAGATTTTGTCCCACGGACGCAGATCCACAGCTTTGTACCCGATGGCTGCGAGTGCATCGGCAAAATCCTTCGTCAGGAGACTGCCGTCCACACCGATATTCAAATCGCCCATCTTCAGCAGATTCTGTTCGTCCAGCCAGGTGAGCGGTGTCCCTTCGCCGGGAACCTTGAGCTTCTTGAGGGTATAGGGTGAGTCGGCCAGTTCCTGCGCTCCTGAGATAAAGAAGCGGGAGTCGGTCCACAGCAATGCCTCTTCTTGCGATATGACAATCTGTGCCACGTCACCGGAGAAGCCGGTAAGCCACTTCACGACCTGCCAGTGCATGGGCAGGTATTCGTCGCCGTGAGGATCTCCGTTCGAAAGATAATAGTATTCGACGCCGGCTTTGGCCATCGCTTTTCTCAATTGCCTGAGTCGGGCTGTTCGTTCGTTCATATTTATTAAAATTGTTTGGCAAATATAGCAAAAACCGACGGAATAGCCAAATAATGAGGAAGAAATCTTTAAAAACAATGCAAAAAATTTTGAAATTTCAGAAAAATTCACCATCTTTGCACTCGCTTTGCGGAAAATCCGCAGCAGACGAGCACCACCGGACCGAGGCTAAAGGAGTTGTAAATAAGAGGTCCGGCGCTCCGACTATAGTAAACTAAAGCCGTACTGACAGTATGATTATTGTACCCGTTAAAGAAGGTGACAACATTGAAAAGTGCCTCAAGCGCTACAAACGTAAGTATGACAAGACCGGCGTTCAGAAAGAACTCCGTTCGCGCCAGCAGTTCAATGCTCCCTGTGACGTGCGTCGCAAGAAGATGGAACGCGCTATTTACGTACAGCACCTTCGCGAGCAGAGCGCTGAATAATTGATTCGGACTCAGCCGACGAACAGCTTTAGGGGAAATTTCGTTCCAAAGACGATCTTTCCCCCTTTTTTTGACCCGGGCGCAAAAGCACCTGACGGGGTTCCGCCCCGCTGCCGGATGATGCCCGGTGTCCCGGCATCCCCGGCGGAAGTCTGTGGAGGCCCGGACTGCTGTCAAAACCTTGCCGCAGTCTGCAGCGACCTTTTGACACTTCCGGCGGCCTCCCCGCATGCAATGCTGCGTAACGGCAACGTCCGATGTCCCGATTCCAAAGTCTCAATCTCTAAGAGTTATGCTTTCATGAACAGATTATGCTCCCTTTTATGCTTCCTGTCAGCTCTCCCCGTGCTGTCGGCAGCAACCTCTTCTGTCCCCGAGTGGCTGGACCCCGGGGTCAACCAGATGAACCGCGAACCGCGTCATGCCGTCTTCTTTGCTTTTGAGAGCAGCGACAAGGCTGTAACGTTCGACAAGACGGTTTCGTCGCGTTATCTCTCCTTGGAGGGAACATGGCGTTTCTGCTTTGTCAGGAATCACAACGATGCGCCCGACGGTTTCTGGAATCCCAAGTACGACGATTCCGCGTGGACGGATTTCCCTGTGCCGGGACTTTTCGAAATGAACGGCTTCGGCGACCGCATCTACCGCAATATCGGTTATGCCTGGAACACCCAGTTCCGGTCCGATCCGCCCTTTGTCGAGGAGAAGAACAACTATACGGGTTCCTACCGCCGTACCTTCACGCTGCCCGACGACTGGGCAGGGTCGGATGTCATCTTCCATGTCGGTTCGGCTACCAGCAACCTCAAGGTGTGGGTTAACGGCAAGTTCGTGGGTTATTCCGAGGACTCCAAAGTGGCTGCTGAGTTCAATATCACCCGCTATCTCCACAAAGGCGAAAACCTCATCGCCATGCAGGTGATGCGCTGGTGTGACGGAACCTATCTCGAGGATCAGGACTTCTGGCGCTTCACGGGCATTGCACGCGAAGTCTATCTCTACAGCCGCCCGAAACGCCACATCGAGGACATATATGTCACGACACGGCGAACAGAAGCAGCCGATAATTGGACGCTGGATGTCCGCGTGCAGACTTCCTGCAAAGCCGGAACGCCTGTGCGTTTCTACTGGGCTCCT
>CAJOOX010000160.1 GCA_905236195.1 uncultured Bacteroidales bacterium | reverse complement strand
CTGTTCCCCGAAAATCGGACAACACGTTGACACTTGTCAAACGCTTCCCCGAAAACCGGAGAGCCCTTTGACACTTTTTTGAACCTAAAATAATTTATTCACAATATTATGATTACTATCCACCCCATTGCATTTCACCACATGCACACCGCCGCCATTTTTACCAATTTTTTACAATTTCTCGCTTTAGCGATCCCATTTCTTTGTCACTGGGGATGTTTTTATTGTTTTTGCCAAATACAGACACAGGAAATCCCCGGTGAGCCGGAAAAAGGGATAACAAAAAAACCTCGCAGGCCGGATGACTTGCGAGGGGAAAATTATGGGTAATGTCGGTTTATGCGACTGTAACGAGGGCGTAGTTTTTCTTTCCCTTCTGGAGAATGATGTATTTGCCCTGGATGAGATCGGAGGGTGTGAGGAGCTGGTCGAAGGCATTGAGCTTCTCTTTGTTGACGCTGACACCGCCGCCCTGGACGAGTTTGCGCATCTCGCCCTTGGAGCCGAAGAGGGGCTGGACATTGTCGGCAGCGGGCACCATGTCGGTGACGAGGTCGACGGCCTTGACGCCTTCGCCGAAGGAGGCCTTGGAATAGGTGTAGGCGGGCACAGCCTCGAAGACCTGGAGGAGGGTTTCCTCGTCAATCTTGCGGAGCTCGGCAGGATCGACTTTGCCGAAAAGGAGCTGGGATGCGGCCACGGCTTGGTTGTAGTCCTCTTCGCTGTGGACCATGACGGTGATCTCGCGGGCAAGGCGTTTCTGGAGGGCGCGGCATGCGGGATCGGCCTTCTGCTCGGCCTCGAGGGCGAGGATCTCGTCCTGAGTGAGGGAGGTGAAGATGCGGATGTAGCGTGCGGCGTCGTCGTCGCTGACGTTGACCCAGAACTGATAGAACTTGTAGGGCGAGGTGTAGCGGCGGTCGAGCCATACGTTGCCCTGCTCGGTCTTGCCGAACTTCTTGCCGTCGGCCTTGGTGATGAGCGGACAGGTGATGGCGAAGGCCTCGGCTCCGGTGACTTTGCGTATCATCTCACAACCGGTGGTGATGTTGCCCCACTGGTCGGCTCCGCCGAGCTGGAGTTTGCAGTTGCGCTCGGTGTTGAGGTAGAGATAGTCGTAGCCCTGGAGGAGCTGGTAGGAGAACTCGGTGAACGACATGCCGTCGGCTCCGTTCTCGCCGGTGAAGCGGCGCTTGACGGAGTCCTTGCTCATCATGTAGTTGACGGTGATGAGCTTGCCGATGTTGCGGATGAAATCGAGGAAAGTGAAGTCCTTCATCCAGTCGTAGTTGTTGACGAGCTCGGCGTGGTTGGGAGCGTCGCTGTCGAAGTCGAGGAACTTGGAGAGCTGCTTGCGGATGCACTCCTGGTTGTGACGGAGCCGGTCCTCGTCGATGAGGACACGCTCCTTGGATTTGCCGGAGGGATCGCCAATCATACCGGTGGCTCCGCCGATGAGGGCATAGGGCTTGTGGCCCGCACGCTGGAAGTGGCGGAGCATCATGACGCCGACGAGGTGTCCGATGTGGAGACTGTCGGCGGTGGGATCGATCCCGAGATAGGCCGAGGTCATCTCTTTCTGTAGCTGTTCTTCTGTGCCGGGCATGATGTCCTGGATCATGCCGCGCCATTTTAATTCTTGAACGAAATTCATCGTATGTCTAGTTTGTTTAATTGCTTTTTTGTTGAAAACCGGCTGCAAAGATATGAAAAAAAAATGAAAACACCAAATTATTTGATGAAAAGTTGATTTTTAGGGTAGATTAAACTTTAAATTAAAGTTTTTTAAACTACTCAGGGGAAAATCGGTCTAAAGAATAGAAAAAAGAGTTTTACCTTTTCGATGAACAGACTGACGATACTGCTGATGGTATGGACGCTGGTCCTGACGGCGAGCGGACAAGGGATGTACTTTGTGACGGAGGGGACGGTGCGCGATGCGGAGACGCGGGAGCGGCTGTCGGGCGTGGAGGTACGCGACACGATGGAACATGTCTGGACGGTGACTAACACGGACGGACGGTTTGTACTGAAGACGCAGCACAAACCGACAGCATTGCGCCTGTCGCATGTGGGCTATGCGCCCGTGATGCCTGACAGCAGTGTCATCGGCCGGGAGCCGCTGCGCATCGCGCTGAAGCGCCAGGCCGTGGACCTGCCGGAGGTGACCATCCTGCTGCAGGATCCGAAGGCACTGTTGCGGGAGGCCATCGCCAAGATTCCCCGCAACTATGCCCGCGAGCCGGAACTGCTGAAGGGTTTCTATCGGGAGACAACGCAGCGCCGCAGGAAGTTCATCTATGTGGCCGAGGCCCTGACTGAGGTGTACAAGAACAGCTACGGCAGGGGCGCGGCCCGCGATGCGGTGGCCATCACCAAGGTCCGGCGTCTCATCTCGACGCAGGCCAAGGACACCCTTGGCGCCAAGATGCGAGGCGGTCCGTCGCTGGCCACCCAGCTGGACCTGGTGAAGAACTTCGAAGACCTGCTCTCGGACGAGATGCTGGACCACTACCGCCTGCGTATGGACATGCCGGAGACAACGGAGGGACGTCAGCAGCTGGTGGTGGCCATGGATCCCGTAGAGTACCAGGATGCGGCCTACTACTACGCCCGCATCTGGATTGATGCCCAAACACTGGCCTTCACGCGGTTCGAACTTTCATTAGACATGCGCGACCGCCAGCTGGCGAGCCGCTTCATGCTGCTGCACAAACCCCGCGGGGTACGTTTCAAACCCTTAGAGATGACGCTGACGGCATCATACGGCACCGAGGACGGCGTGACGCGGCTGCGTTACGTGCAGAGCCATTCGCGTTTCCAGTGCGACTGGAAACGGAGACTGTTCCATTCGACCTACGATGTCATCTCGGAAATGGCCATCACAGGCCAATACCCGGCGACGGAGGTTCACCCCATCGCCAGGAAAGATGCCTTCCCGAAAAGTTCGTCGCTGTATGACCGTGCGGAGCTGTTCGAAGCCCCTGATTTCTGGGGTTCGGAAAATATCATCGCGCCATCGGAAAGCCTTGAGAAAGGCATTGAAAAACTGAAAAAGCTCAATAAACCTGCCGCGCAATCTGTTCGATAAGTGCGCTGGCATTCATTGAATAGAAGTGGATGGACGGTACGCCCGCGGCCTTGAGCTCGCGGCACTGTTCGATGGCCCATTCAACCCCAACGGCCTTGACCTCGTCGTTGGTGCGGCAGCGGGACAGTTCGGCAGCAAGGGCTTCGGGGAAGTCGATGTGGAAGGTCTTGGGCAGCATGGTGAGGTGACGCAGTGAGGCCAGGGGTTTGATGCCTGGCACGATGGGCACACGGATGCCGACGTTGCGGCAACGCTGCACAAAATCAAAATACCTGGCATTATCAAAGAACATCTGGGTGACGACATAACCGGCGCCCAGATTGACTTTGCGTTTGAGCATCTCGAGATCGGTGTGGCCGTTCATGGCTTCCTCGTGTTTCTCGGGATAGCCCGCCACGCCATAGGAGAAGGCCCCTTCACCCTCGGCAAAGAGATGGTGGTCGGAACCGTCGTGGAGACGTCCG
>CAJOOX010000159.1 GCA_905236195.1 uncultured Bacteroidales bacterium | reverse complement strand
GTCGATACGGTCCATTGAAGCCAGGCCCTGGGGCACGTTATAGAGCGATTTGGAAAATTCCTTCAGGGGGTTGATGACCGAATAGAGAATCACCAGATAGTAGATGAACATAGCCGCATCGATGGGGGAGTGGTCGCCCAGAATGAGCCAGCCGCCGAAGAGGAGAACGATGACGATGATGGCCGTGCCCATAAACTCCGACATGGGATGAGCCGAACTCTGACGTATGGCCATGCCGTTCATGGCGGCCGCATAACTCTCGTTGGTGCGGCGGAAGCGCGCCATCATCTTCTTCTCGGCAATAAAGGCCTTGATGATGCGGAGTCCGCCCAGCGTTTCGTCCAGCTCGGTCATAATCTGTCCCCACAGGTTCTGGACATCCGAGGAGCGGCGTTTCAGTTTGCGGCTCACCATGCCCATCAGATAGCCCAGCACGGGAACGGCGAGGAGCACAAAGAGGGTGAGCTGCCACGAGAGCAGAAACATGGTCACAAAACAGACGATGATGGAGATGGGGCTCTTGATGAGCATATCGACCGAGGCCGTGAGCGAGGTCTCGACCACCTGGGCGTCGGAACTCATGCGGGCCACGATGTCGCCTTTGCGTTCCTCGGAGAAGAAGGAGAGAGGCAGGCGGAGCACCTTGTTATAGACCTCGAGGCGGATGTCCTTCACCACGCCGGTGCGGAACGGAATCATCACGGCCGACGATGCAAAGTAGGCCGCTGTCTTGATACCTGTCATCACGATGAGGGCTATGCCGAAGACGACGAGGGTGTAGAAGGCGCCGTCCTCCTGAGTCATCTGCGACACTTTCCAGTAGGCATCGTTGATGACGGCATTCTTAATGGTGCCGAAATCGGCACTCCAGTCCACAGGCTGATAAGTATAGACTTTGCCGTCAATCTGGAAGAGGATGTTCAGAATGGGTATGAGGGCTGCAAAGGAGAAGACGTTGAGGACCTGTGACAGAAAATTCAAACCTATCGACCCCACCAGATAGCTCCGATAGGGACGGATGTAACGGCCCAGTACTTCAAAGAATTGTTTCAGCATATTTTATCTAATCCATATTTTTTTCTTGCCCCGGATGTATATTCCGGGCTGTGCATTGTCGCTGTCCACTCTCCGGCCGGTGAGGTCGTAGAGAACCCCGTTGCCGGCTGCTTCGGAATCGGGTATCGTCTCCAACCCGTCGGCATCACCCGCAATGGTGAGTTCAACGTACCAGGGCTTTTGGGCGTTGCAGCGGACAGGGCTGTACTGCGTATTATCATAGGTGGGCGTGTAATAAAGACTGACCCTGTATTTGCCTTCCGGCATATCGCCCGGCACCTGGAAAGGAACCCTCAGCGTGTAGTCGGGGCGCGAGGAGTAGATTTTTGTGGCATATACTCCATAATATTCCGACTTAGTCAGATTCGTGTAGAACCAGATGCGTCCTTTATAGGTTCTGTGAACCAGGTTGCCCTCGCTGTCCTCAATCATGACGCCGTAGTAACCGCCATCCTCCATGAGCTGGTTGAAGTTATAAAGATAGGAAGCCACCAGAGTGATCATCCCTCCGGCAGTCATTGTGGTGTCGCTTTTCCCTGAAGGCAGTCTGATGGATGTCGCCCGCAGCGCGTTGTAGGAGTGTACGCCGTCCGATTCCGGATCGAGTTGCGGGGCGATGTTGACGACAGCACCCTGGTCGATGTTGTAAACGATGTCCTCGGCAGACTTCAGGCTGTCGATGGCATACCATCCGTCAATGCTTGTGCCCCATCCCCAGATTACGTGGTATAGTCCCTGATTGTTGAATCCGTCCAGAATGAAGGCGTGAGAAGACTTGCCGTTGTTGGCGGAGTAGAGCACAGGGCGTCCGTGCTGCAGTTCATTCTGCAATATCGCGTTCCATTCGCCGTCGCTGAAGAGACTCCGGTTGATATAAATGGCATAGGGAGAATATCCGAAATGCCGGATCAGTCCGGCCGGAGCAGCATAGGCGGCGGATGAAGATTCCGAAGGCTTGTACTGCATCCGCACGGCAGCACCCACATGAAAATTGAAGCGTGCCAGCTCGTTCATATCGGCGGATTGGGCACCGTCAGGAGACATTGCGCCGAAGTTGTAGGTGCCCCCTTCCAGCGACACATTGATCTCGGAGCCGTCGGCATCGAGTGAGTAGCTGACCCGGCCCTTCCCCCGGGCTGAACGGTGGTAGTGCATAATCTGAGCCAGAGCTGTTGCCACACATCCCACAGGGCTCTGTGTCCCGTCCACGACGGGGCATTGTGTGTTGTAGGGCGAGAGCTGATGCCAGCAGTAACCCTCCATAAGGGGAACTACCGTCTCGGCTGTCAGTCTGACCGGGAGCAAGCCTGCCGCCGCCGACAGGAGAATGCCGCACAAAGTCAGGACGCTGGATTTTCTGCTATTCACTGCGATGCTATAAAAGAATCAGTTTGCAAAAATAGTTATAATTTTCGAGACTGCCAAATTTTTGTCCGACAATGTGTGTTTTTTCGTCGAAAAGTGCTGTTTCTGGTCAGATAAAGGTGTCATTTCGGCCCGTTTTGGGGTTTTTCTTGAGCGGAAAGGCCGGATTTTCGGGCTTGGATTTGGTTATCTCGGAATTATTCATTATATTTGCCCCAATATTTTTATTTAATTAATCGGTAATAAATAATGAAAATCGCATTGAT
>CAJOOX010000158.1 GCA_905236195.1 uncultured Bacteroidales bacterium | reverse complement strand
GTTCGCATACCGATTATATCGATGTGACCTGCAACGGAAAGACACAGAGCATCGTCCTGAAGGGTGAATGCCGGGATGTGGAAATCTGGCGTACGGAAACCATAGATGCCGATGTCAGGGTATTTTCCGGTTCGGAGATTCAGATCTACGATTCGCTCGTGGTGGCCGAAGGTGCGAAACTCATCCTAGAGGACAGCGTAGTGCTCTACCTCCACGACAAGGCTGACATCCACCTTTACGGCACCCTCATCTGTGAGGGTACTGCCGGTCGGCCCGTCATCCTTCGCGGCGACCGTACCGACAAGATGTTTGTCAACCTCTCCTATGACGGACTCCCCGCCCAATGGGGCAATCTGTATGTCCACAGCAGTTCTTCCGGCAACGTCTGGAACTGGGCAGACATTCACGGCATGACCGACGGCATCCGCATCGAGCCCGGCACAATTGATACCGAACTGACCGAAGACGAAGAGCAGCGCATCACCTTCCGTCACTGCCGGATCAGCCTCAGCGACAGTACGCTGATACGTGCCATAGGTGCCCAATGCCGCATGGAAGGCTGTCTGCTTTCGAATGCCGGCGGAGCGTTGCTCGAGATTCAGGGCGGAGCCTGGGAAATCGACCACTGTACACTGGCCAACTACTGCTACACAGCCTGGGTGAGTACTCCGGCGCTGTATCTCACCAATCCCTACGACTATCCGCTCTGGCGCTGCAACGTGAGCAACACCATTGTTTGGAGCAAACACTGCAACCCGACCGTCAGTCCCAATGCCTCCGACGTACAGCTGGTCTATCAGGAATTCATCAGTCCCGACGGAACCCGCAGCGATTCGATATTCCACTACCGCTTCGACCATTGTCTGCTGGCTGCCAACGGCTCTGATGACAATGACTTTATCTCTACCGTCTGGGCGAAGGATCCGCTCTACCTGCTTCTTGACTATGACAACTACACCTACGACTTCCGTCTTCAAGCGGAATCGCCAGCCATCGGGGCAGCCACATCCACCACGCTTGAGAAAGATTTGAACAATACTGCCTGGACTCCAAAACCCGCAATAGGATGTTACGAATATGTTCAGTAAATTAATTAAAGATATGTACAATAAGGAAATATATATCGCAAGGCGCAAAGCCCTGCAGCAGACAATGAGTCACGGGCTCCTGCTCTTTCTGGGCAACGGGAACGTAGGCTTCAACTATGCCGACAACGAATACAAATTCAGGCAGGATTCCACATTTCTGTATCTCTTCGGACTGGATATGCCCGGTCTGGCCGCCGTCATCGACTGCGACAACAACCGCACCGTTATCTTCGGCGACGAACTCACCCTCGACGATATCGTGTGGACGGGTCCTATGCCGACGCTTGCAGAAAGGGCTGCCGACGCCGGTGTGACCGAGACACTGCCGTCAGCTCTGCTCTTTAAGCATATTGAGAACGCCAAAGCAGACAAGCAGAAGGTTCACTTCGTTCCTCCCTACCGCGGCGACCGTCAGTTGCTCTTCGACGAACTCCTGGGTAAGAACGCCCAACCTTCGCTGGACCTCATCAATGCCCTCGTAGATATGCGCAATCACAAGGGTCCCGAGGAAATTGCCGAAATCGAGAAAGCCATCGGCATCTCGGTCGATATGCATCTCAAAGCCCTTGAGTTGGCTCAACCCGGCCGCACTGAGAAAGAAATCATGGCCGCAGTAATGGAAGTCTGTCTGAGAGAGGGCTACTACTATTCTTTCCCAGCCATCTGCACCACTCACGGCGAAACGCTCCACAATCATGGCTACATCCACACCCTCCGCGAGGGCGACATGCTGTTGCTCGACGCCGGAGCCGAGACCGACATGCATTATGCCGGAGATCTGACGACCACGATGCCAGTCGGCTCAGACTTCACCAGCCGCCAGCGCGAGGTCTATGAAGTGCTGATGAACACCTACCACACAGCTCACAACATGCTGAAACCCGGCATCACCTACCGCGAGTGTCACGTAAAGGCCTGGACTACGATAGCAGAGGGTCTCCAACAATTAGGGCTCATGAAGGGCAATCCGACGGAAGCCGCCGAAGCGGGAGCCGTAGCCCTCTTTATGCCTCACGGACTGGGTCACATGATGGGTCTCGATGTACACGATATGGAAAATTACGGCGAGGTGCATGTAGGTTATCCGCGCGGCGCTCAGAAAGACCCGCGTTTCGGTTTCAAATCGTTGCGTCTGGCCCGCAAACTCGAACCCGGTTTTGTGTTCACCGTCGAACCCGGCATCTACTTCATCCCCGAACTCATCGACCAGTGGCGTGCAGCCGGCAAGTTCACCGACTTCATCTGCTACGAACGCCTCGATGCCTGGAAGGATTTTGGAGGAATGCGCAACGAGGAAAACTGGCTCATCACACCCGACGGTCACCGTCATCTGGGCAAAGCCAAACCCGTCGATGCCGACCAGCTACTGGCCGCCAAAGCCGGCAAATTCGAATGCTGAAATCCATCTACAATCAATAACATATTTTTTATGAACCTGAAAACTATCCTTCTCTGCGGAGCATCGCTGCTGATGCTTTCCGCCTGTCAAAATGCCTCAAGTCCCGCGAAGCAGGAAATTTCCGTAAGCGGCGAGAACTACAGCGGCTACTCACAGAATGTTCCCTTCGAGATGGACCACCTCCTGAGTCCCACCATAGGCAACTATAAACGTCCCATCACCGACTTCGGCGCTATAGGCGACGGCCACACCGACTGTTCTGAAGCCATCAACACCGGCCTCAAGGAAATGTCGGCTCTGGGCGGCGGACATCTCATAGTACCCCGCGGTGTTTGGATGACCGGTCCCATCTACATGCAGAACAACATGGACCTGCATCTGGAAGAAGGCGCCGTGCTGGTCTTCAATCCCGACTATCATGTCTATCCCATCATCAACACATGGTTTGAAGGACTGCTCACCAAACGTTGTGCCTCTCCCATCAATGCCGACAGTGTGAACAATATTGCCATCACTGGTGCGGGCACCATCGACGGCTCGGGCGATGCCTGGCGTTGGGTCAAGCGTGAGAAGGTGACTCCCTTCTTCTGGCGCGACCTGCTGGCCAAAGGCGGTTGCTGCAACCGAGATTCCTCCGTCTGGTATCCCTCCGAGATAGTACGTGAGGCTTTGTCGAAAGCCGACCTCAACGTCATCCGCGAGGAACTGACCGACGAACAGTGGGAAGAATACAAGGTCTTCCTGCGTCCCGTGATGATCTCACTCCGCAATTCGGCCAACATTCTCCTCAAGGGTGTGCGTTTCCAGAACTCTCCGGCCTGGAACATCCATCCCCTGCTCTGCAAAAACCTTATCATCGACGGCATCGACGTCTTCAATCCCGATTATGCCCAGAACGGCGACGGTCTCGATGTGGAAAGCTGCGAGAACGTGCTGATTCTCAATTCCAGATTCAGCGTAGGCGACGACGGCATCTGCATCAAGTCGGGCAAGGATGAAGCCGGACGCAAGCGCGGCGTGCCCACCCGCAACGTGGTGGTGCGCGGCTGTACGGTTGAACTTGCCCACGGCGGCTTTGTCGTAGGTTCTGAGATGAGCGGCGGTGTCGAGAACATCTACGTCACCGACTGCACCTTCATCGGTACCGAAGTAGGTCTCCGCTTCAAGTCGAAACGCGGTCGCGGCGGTGTGGTCGAGAACATCCACATCTCCAACATCACGATGAAGGATATCGTGACCGACCCCATTCTCTTCGACCTCCACTATCAGGGACTTTCCGCCCGCGAGGTGATGGATGCCGGTCTCGAGAAAGTCGATACGGTAGCCCAGCCTGTCAACGAGGGAACCCCGACCTTCAAGGACATCCATATCGAGAATATCGTAAGTTGCGGTTCCTACCGTGCGATGTATTTCAACGGTATTGCCGAACGTCCCATTTCCAATATCTCTGTCTCCAATGCGGTAATCACCTCGCGCTACGGCATCATGCTCAACCTCTGCGACAGCGTTTCCATCAATAACGTGACGCTCCATGTTGCTCAGGGCGAACCCATCGCCACCCAGGCAGTCACCAATCTCCAGACAGATCTCATTGCTAACAACTGATTCCCATGCGTAAATTCTTTATCCTTCTGGCTGCCCTCGTCGGCGGCTCAGCTATGGCCCAGATGCCCGAGATGGCAAATGTGGCCACCAATGCCCAACTCAAAATCAACCGTTTGGGCAGTTCGGAACTCACGGTCGAAATCTCCAATCCCAACAGTGCTAAGGTTAACGATGCAGCTGTCTGCATCCAGCTTCCGGCCAACAATATTTACAAGAGCGCGACCGTTACGGTGGACGGCAAGGAAGTGCCCTCCCAGATGGACGACCTCAACGGCGACGGCATCAAGGACGAACTCGCTTTTGTGATCGACCTCAAGAAGAAGGCTTCCAAGACAGCCTCGATTGTCTTCTCCACCGAGGAGGCTTCTGCCGACCGCTATCCTGCCCGTGTGCACGCCCAGATGTGGTTCAAGGACAAAGACAAGAGCCACAATCCCAAGCAGCACATCCCCACTGACACGGTGTCGGAGCGTGTGGATAACATGTACTCGGCCATGCATCATCACGGCCCCGCTTTCGAAAGCGACCAGGTGGCCTACCGCATCTATTTCGACAAGAAACAATCGACCGACCTCTACGGCAAGAAGGTCCGTCAGCTCGAACTGGCCGACGGCCTTTGGTACAGCGCCGAGAACAAAGCGCTGGCCGAACGCAATTTCGGCGATGACATCATCCTCGTGGGACAGACCATCTCAATAGGCACCCTGCGCGGCTGGGACAACAGCGTCGATACATCCAAGAAGGATGCCAAGGGCAAACCGCTCTCCAAGATGGTGATGATTGATCCCTTCGCCTGGCGTCAGGCCCACATTGTGGCCAAAGGACCCGTCCGCACGGTGGTCGATATGAATGTGGAAGGCTGGCAGTATAAGGGAAAGACGCTCAACCTCAAGAGCCGCTATATCCTCTATGCCGGCAACCGCGAGTGCGAAGTCATCCAGCAGTTTGAGGGCGACACCAAAGGCGTCGAATTCGTGACGGGTGTCATCCGTGTGGGTTCGCTCCATCCCGACGATCCTGCCCTCACCCTCAAGCCTTCCTATTGGAAGGACAACCGCGGAACCTGCGCCTCGTTCGGTATGGACTGGGCCGACAACAACCACGAACTCTATCCCGTTCCCCAGCGTGCGGGGGTGGCCTGTGCGGTGCCCGAACACTATGTTTCCAACTGCTACATCGACAACAACCAGGTGCTCAACGGAGTACAGACCGACCGCGACAACGCCATCCGCTACCGCATCTCGTTCTGCGCGCCAGACAAGGAGACCTTTGCCCGCTGGAAAAACGACCAGGCGTGGTACGATTATGTGGCATCCTGGCGCGACCTGCAACCCGTCCGCGTGATCCAGAAATAACCGATGGACATTTTCACCCTTTATAACAACAATCCCGACCTGCGACTCATCGAGAAAATCGCACGGCGCATCCACGACGGTGAGGTAATCATCTATCCCACCGACTCAGTCTATGCCATCGGATGCGATGCCCTCAACCAGAAGGCGGTGGAACGCATCTACCGCTACCGCAGTGCCGAGAAGGAAGAGAAGAAACCGCTCTCCATCATTTGCCGTGACATTTCCCAGGTCGATGAGTACACGCGTTTCAACAACGAGCAGTTCAAGCTGATGCGCAAGAACCTGCCCGGTCCCTTTACCTTCATTCTGGAGGCCGGACTCAAACTGCCCAAGGTCTTCCGTTCGCGCAAGACCCTCGGCATCCGCATTCCCGACCAGCCCATCCTCCATGCCTTGCTCGAAGAACTGGGTCAGCCCCTGCTGACGGCTTCACTCAAATACGAACGCGACGAGGACGAACTGGACTATATGACCGACCCGGACCTTATCGCCGAAGCTTTCGAAAACCAGGCCGACATCCTCATCAACGGAGGCATCGGCGAGGAACTGCCTTCCACAGTTGTAGATCTCACCCAAGGAGTGGAAATCCTGCGTCAGGGTGTGGGTGAATTAGAATACTGACAATGATATTTCCCGATAATTACGAAGAAAAATTAGGTTTTTCCAAAATACGTTCCCTCGTACGCTCAGCCACGCTCTGCGGGCTGGGCGCACGTCATGTCGATGAGATGTCGTTTTCGTCCGACCGACAGCAGCTCTCACGCGACTTCAGCCTCTTGAGCGAGATGCTCCGGGTACTGGAGGACACCAAGCGTCCCATGCCGACCGATGGTTTCTGCGACCTCACCGATGCCTTCGCCCGCATCCGGTTGGCGGGCACTTACCTCAATCCCGAGGAACTCTTCGACCTGCGCCGTTCGCTCTCGGCCATCAGTGTGCTGGTCAAATACTTTGTGCCCGACGATGAGGAAATCTCCGGAAATCCGCCTTATCCGCTTCTCACCCGAATGGCCCGTGATCAGGTACCCTTCTCGTCGCTCCTCCCGCCCCTGCTTAACCGCATCAACGGCATCCTCAATGAACAGGGCGAGATACGCGACAACGCGTCGGCCGAACTGCTGCGCATCCGCCACGAGATGGACCAGACGCTCTCCGGCATTAGCAAGCTGCTCCGCAACATCCTCCGTCAGGCACAGAGCGAAGGATTTGTGGAATCGGATGTGACTCCTACAGTGCGCGAC
>CAJOOX010000157.1 GCA_905236195.1 uncultured Bacteroidales bacterium | reverse complement strand
TAATAATATGTACTGGACACTCGAATTGGCCTCAAAGCTTGAAGATGCTCCATGGCCCGCTACAAGAGAAGAATTGCTAGATTATGCCCAACGTTCCGGTTGCCCCCTTGAGGTAATCGAAAACCTGCAGGAAATCGAGGACGAGGGCGATATTTATGACAGCATTGAGGACCTCTGGCCCGACTATCCCTCGAAGGAAGACTTTTTCTTCAACGAGGATGAATATTAATGCAGCCGACAGGAGCGGAAGAAGCCGGAAGTTTTCGGTACGTTTTGGGCACTCCGGCATTCAAATGAACTAAAAATAGTCTAAAATAATCAAAAAAACGGGCAAAGATTTGGAACTTTGTCCGTTTTTGTGTATCTTTGCGGCCATATATTATTACAGATAATGAAAAAATTCACAGAATACAATCATTTTGACCTCTCGGAAATCAACAAAGAGGTCCTCAAACGCTGGGATGCGGCCGATGTGTTCGGACGCAGTATCACGGAGCGTGAAGGTCATCCGTCGTTCGTCTTTTATGAAGGCCCCCCGTCGGCCAACGGCATGCCCGGCATCCACCACGTGATGGCTCGCAGCATCAAGGATACTTTCTGCCGATTCAAGACCATGAAGGGCTTCCAGGTGAAACGCAAGGCCGGATGGGACACCCACGGCCTCCCTGTGGAACTCGGTGTCGAGAAACTGCTGGGCATCACGAAGGAGAATATCGGCAAGACCATCTCGGTGGCCGAATACAATGCCACGTGCCGCCGCGAGGTCATGAAATATACGAAGGAATGGACCGACCTGACCCACAAAATGGGCTATTGGGTCGATCTCAACGATCCCTACATCACCTACGACAACCGTTATATTGAGACCCTCTGGTGGATGCTCAAGGAGCTCTACAAGAAGGGGTTGCTGTACAAGGGTTACACCATCCAGCCCTATTCGCCCGCTGCCGGAACGGGTCTTTCGAGCCACGAGCTCAATCAGCCCGGCTGCTACCGCGATGTGAAGGACACGACGGCTACGGCCATCTTCACCCTTAAGGACGGCAAGGCCGCCTGGAACGACTGGGGCAAGGCCGTTATCCTGGCATGGACGACCACACCGTGGACACTGCCCTCGAACACTTCACTCTGTGTGGGTCCCAAGATCAAATATGTTGCCCTCCAGAGCTACAACACGTATACCGACGAACCCCTCACCATGATTCTTGCCGAGGATCTGGTGAAGTCGTACTTCAAGCCCGAGGGCGAGGTGCAGACCACGGAAGAGGTGAAGGCCGGCTACGAAGCCATCATGAAAGCTGTGGCCGAGGGCGACAAGAAGGGAGCCAAAGCTCCCGTGCCCTACCGCATCATCGACCACATGACCGGCGAAGACCTGCTGGGGCTGCATTATGAGCAGCTGATGCCTTGGATCAAACCCCTGCAGCGGCTCGACGACAATGCCACACCCTTCGTGAAGCAGTATGCTGAATCCCATCCCGACAAGGTGTTCACTGCCGAGAACGGCAAAGATGTCTTTGTGGAAATGGAGGAGGCCGCCTTCCACGTCATCCCCGGCGACTATGTGACCACCGAGGACGGTACCGGTATCGTGCACATCGCCAATACCTTCGGTGCCGACGACGCCCGTGTGGCCAATGCCGCCAATATCCCGCCCGTCTATCTCATCAACAAGGCAGGCGAGACCCGCCCGATGGTTGACCTGCAGGGCAAGTATTACGAGATTGACGAACTGGACAGCAATTTCGTGGCCCGATGTGTCAACGTGGAGGCTTATAGTCAGCATGCAGGCGACTATGTGAAGAATTCCTATTCGCCTGAGTTCAACAAGGACGGAAAGTGGGACCGCGAGGCCTCGGAGAAGGCCGATGACCTGAATGTAATCCTCAGTCTGGAGATGAAGAAGGCAGGCCTTGCCTTCCGCATCGAGAAGCATGTGCACAACTATCCTCACTGCTGGCGTACGGACAAGCCGGTGCTCTACTATCCCCTAGACTCATGGTTCATCCGCGCCTCGGCCTGCCGCGAACGGATGATGGAACTGAACAGCACCATCAATTGGAAACCAGAGGCAACCGGTACGGGACGTTTCGGCAAATGGCTCGAGAACCTCAACGACTGGAACCTTTCGCGTTCTCGCTATTGGGGTACTCCGCTGCCCATCTGGCGCAACCGCGACACCCGCGAGGAAATCTGCATCGGTTCGGTCGAGGAACTGTATGCCGAGATTGAGAAATCGGTCAAGGCCGGTCTGATGAAGTCGAATCCCTACCGCGACCTCGGTTTCGAGCCCGGCAAGATGACCCGCGAGAACTATGACAAGATTGACCTGCACCGTCCCTATGTGGACGATATCGTGCTCGTTTCGCCCTCAGGCAAACCCATGAAACGCGAAACCGACCTCATCGACGTGTGGTTCGATTCGGGAGCCATGCCCTATGCCCAGATTCACTATCCCTTCGAGAACAAGGAACTGCTGGATAACGGCACCGTATATCCTGCCGACTTCATCGCCGAGGGTGTGGACCAGACCCGCGGATGGTTCTATACCCTGCATGCGCTCGCCACGATGCTGTTCGACTCGGTGGCCTATAAGGCCGTCATTTCCAACGGTCTCGTGCTTGACAAGAACGGTGAGAAGATGTCGAAACGCAAGGGCAACGGTATCGACCCCTTCGGCGCCATCGAACAGTTTGGCTCCGACCCCCTGCGCTGGTATATGATTACCAATGCCTCGCCCTGGGACAACCTGAAGTTCGACCCCGAGGGCGTGGAGGAAGTGAAGCGCAAGTTCTTCGGCACGCTCTATAATACCTATTCCTTCTTTGCCCTCTATGCCAACGTGGACGGATTCACGGGCAGCGAGGCTGAGATTCCCGTTGCCAAACGTCCGGAGATCGACCAGTGGATTCTGTCGTCGCTCTCGTCGCTCATCCGCGAGGTCGAGAAGGATTACAACGACTACGAGCCCACACTCGCAGGCCGTGCCATCCAGACGTTTGTGTGCGATAACCTCTCCAACTGGTACGTGCGTCTGAACCGTGCGCGTTTCTGGCGCGGCGAGATGACCGACGACAAGCTGGCAGCCTACCAGACGCTCTATACTTGTCTGGAGACGGTGGCCAAGCTCATGGCGCCCATCGCGCCCTTCTACAGCGACCTCCTCTTCACAGACCTCAATGCCGTGAGCGGACGCGACAGCCACGCCAGCGTCCACCTTTCCGACTTCCCCACAGCCGGCGAAAGCAGCCAGGCCCTCGAACGCAAGATGGCCCTGGCCCAGCAGGTTACCTCGCTGGTGCTCTCGATCCGCAAGAAGGTCAATATCCCCGTGCGTCAGCCCCTGCAGACGATTCTCTTCCCCGCAGTGGATCAGGAACAGCACGACGATGTAATTGCGATGAAGGAACTCATCCTCAACGAGGTCAACGTGAAGGAGCTTAAGATTGCCGACTCAAACGACCATGTGCTTGTGAAGCGCGTCAAACCCAACTTCCGCGAACTCGGCAAGCGGTACGGCAAACTCATGAAGAGCCTCGCTGCCGCCCTGAACGACCTCGCTCAGGAGCAGATTGCGGCCCTCGAACAGTCCGGCAAGGTAAGTTTCGACCTTGAAGGCACGACGGTAGAGATTCTGACCTCCGACGTGGAGATTATCTCGGAGGACATGCCCGGATGGAACGTGGCTTCTGAAGGCCGTGTGACCGTAGCCCTTGATATCCAGATCAGCGAAGACTTGAAACGCGAAGGTACGGCCCGCGAACTCATCAAGCGCATACAGAACCAGCGCAAGTCGGCCGGTTTCGAAATCACCGATCGCATCATCGTGGTGCTTGAGAGCAATCCCGAGACCGACGAGGCTGTGCGTCAGTTCAACAACTACATC
>CAJOOX010000156.1 GCA_905236195.1 uncultured Bacteroidales bacterium | reverse complement strand
TTAACGGTTAACGGTTGTCGTTATTGGACGTTAATGGAAACAGAGCATGGCGATTGACATCACCACACCGCCCAACGCTGCGCCTGCGGCTACCTGTGCCAGCGTGTGGCGTCCCAGATAGACACGGATGCTGCAGACGAACCCGGTCAGCACAATCAGGCCGAGGGCAGCCCACAGCGGCATCATTGTGGGGAACCAGATGCTCATGATGAGGCTCAGCGTGGCCACCGCCGTCATGCCCATGGCATGGGCCGAAATCTTCCACCAGAACGAGATGATCCAGGAGATGGTCGACATCACCGTGGCTCCCCAATAGACGGAAAGCATCCAACCGGGCAGAAACTCGTGCGCTGTCAGGACGTACGAACAGATACCATAGGCCAGGGCATTGATGCCCAGCGGGATGGCACGGTCCACACGGTTGCGGAGCGCCCAGTGTCCGATGATGTGCATCTTGTAGAGGATGGTGATACAGATCATGGGCAGCAGGAGGGTGTAGAAGGCCACTTCGCCGATGATGAACCAGCGCAGCTCAATGGGCAGCGCCTGCAGGGGGGAGAAGAACATCAGGAGCAGGGCTGCATAGGTGAGTGCCATCAGCGGATGACACACGTTGCTGATTGACTGTAAGACGGTTGTTAATTTCATATTCTGTGGATTAAATAATCTTTTTTAGAGTTGGCGGCGCAGGGCTGCCTTGTTGATGCCCAGCAGGTCGCGGTATTTGGCCACCGTTCTGCGGGCTACGTTGAATCCCTGGGCCTGGAGGGCCTGGGCTAGGGCATCGTCCGAGAGCGGATTGCGTTTGTCCTCGTTGTCAATCAGGGCCTGCAGGGCACTGTTCACCGCAGCCTGGCTCTGGTCGCTGTCGCTGCCTGCGGCCGACGAGAAGAGGTCCTTGAGGGCATAGATGCCGTAGTCGGTCTCCACGTATTTCGAACGGGCTACACGCGAGATGGTCGAGATGTCGTAGCCCGAACGTTCGGCCACGTCTTTGAGCGTCAGCGGATGCAGCTGTTCTTTTTCGCCGGTCAGGAAGAAGTCCTTCTGCATCGTCACGAGCACCTTCATCACGGCCAGCAGGGTCTGCCGGCGTTGGCGGAGGGCCTGGATGAACTGTTTGGCCTGGCTGATGCCTTCGCGGATCATCGTCTGTCCCTGCTGATGGTCGCTGCTTTTGCCCGGTTCGGCCTGTATGCGTTTCAGCATCACCTGATAGTCGGCCGAGATGCGTACGTTGGGCACATGTCCCTCGTTGAGCGCGACGGTCAGCTGGCCGTCTTCGTCCCTGACCGTGAAGTCGGGTGTCACCTGTCGCTGTTTGGCTTCGGCCACATCGGTCGATGAGGTGATGCCGCCGGGTTTGGGGTTGAGCGTGCCGATCACACGTATGGCATCCTGCAGCTGTCCGGTGGTGACGTCCAGGGCCTCGCATATGGCTTCGAAATGACGCTGTGAGAACGCTTTGAACTGCGTGTCGAGCATCCGTTCGGCCAGCGTCGTGGCCGGCTTGGCTTTCAGTTCGCGCACCTGCAGCAGCAGACATTCTCTCAGGTCGCGCGCTCCTATGCCCGTGGGTTCCAGCGTCTGTATCTCGTTTTCCAGCAGGTCTTCCAGGTGTTCTGCCGTGGTGTCGCGGTGGAAGTTGAATTCCAGGTCGTCCACCAGGGTCTGCATGGGTTGACGCAGGTAGCCGTCGTCCTCCAGACTGTCCACCAGATAGTCGCACAGGTAACGGTCTTCGTCTGTCAGGTCCTGCAGGGCCAGTTGGCGTTTCAGGTCTTCGCGGAACGTGGTGTCTGTAGCCGACAGGGGCGTCTTGGCATCGTCGTCGGGCGAACGGTTCACATAGGGATCGTTCGGCAGCACATCGTCGTCGGGCAGCATCACGATTTCGGGGTCGTCCGTCGTTCGCAGTTCGGGTTCGGCCTCCGTCTCGGCGTCGGCATAGTCCTCGTCCAGGGCTTCCTGCCGGTCGGTGGCTTCGGGGTCGGAGGTCTCTTCCGGCGAGAGTTTCATTTCGCCGTGATCCTCCTCGAGCACAAGATTCTTCTCGAGTTCTTCGTTGATGCGCTTTTCCAGGTCGTCAAACGAAGACTCAATCATCGACGCCACCAGATATTGCTGGGGCGAGAGCCGCTGCTGCTGTGACTGTGATAGAATCTGTGCCATTTTTTATTTGAAGGTTGCTACCGCCAGGAGCCGGTCATAGCGTCCGCCTGTGGGCCGGTAGTACACATAAACTTCGTATTCGTTCTCCGCCTCGTAGTGATTGCCCTCGGTTTGGGCGTAGGTGAGGTGAACGCCGTCGGGCGACGTCACATACTGATAGTTGTAGGCGCCCTGTTTCAGGAGCCGTTCGTAGTGATAGACCCCCTCTGAGGCATCCCATTGCAGCTGCGTGTCGGCCGACAGGTTGTCGTACAGGAAATCGCCGGTCAGGTAGACGGGATTGAGCGTCTGTGGCATGTTGAGCGTCCACTGGGCATAGAAGTAGTCGGCTTCCACGTCGGCGTCGTCGGTGTTGCGTGCCGCAATCAGGAACCGCCCGTCCTGATCCTGGTCGTAGAGATAGTGCTGTGTCACCTTGGGCTCGTCGGCTACGAGTTTGGCGTAGTAATAGGGGGGATGGTATCCCACGGCCTCCACGCCGATGGTCACATAGCGTTTGTCCACGAATTCGAATCTGCGCCAGTTGTTGCCGGCCTCGAAGATGAGCGGTCGTAGGTGTTCATACCAGGCACGGCCCGGTTCGATGCGCGAGGGGGCTGTGATGAGGCGGCGTGTGCGCGCTTGCCTGTTCTGGGTCACCGCCAGCGTCACTTCGCCGGTGGCATCCAGCCAGGGCAGTTGCTGCTCGCTCCAGGTCAGGGCCAGTGTGAGCTGCTGGTGGAAGGCCAGATAGTCGATGTCGGTGTTGGGCGACACCTCGCCGCTCACCACCGCATTCTGTTCCGTCACCGAGAAGGTGGCCACTGCCAATGGGGTGTCGGGGTCATCCTCGGTGTGGAAGATGACGGCGTAATTGCCCGACAGGAGCAGGCGGATGTCATCGTTGGGAAACGTCACGCTGTAGTGCCAGTAGTTCACGTATGTGTTCCACGACGGCCTGCGGTCGTCCACGCGCACGGGCATAAACCCTTCGCCATAGTCCATTTCCGAGATGTCGGAGGCTTCCCAGTTGCGGTCGCAGTGCACCACGCGGTACCACACGTCCTCTTCGTGGTTCTCCAGCATGTCGAACGAGATTTCAATGCTGCGGTTGCCTTCGGAGTCGATCCAGGGCAGTTCGCCGAATTTGCCGTCCGTCAGGGTGCGCAATGTCTGGACACGCCCGTCAACGGGGTGTGTCCAGAACATCAGGGCACTTATTAGGACGGAGAGAATCACATTACGCCCTTTTTGCGGAGATTCTCCTGCCAGCGCCACGCGTTGGCCAGTGTTTCCTTCAGGGGCACCTGTGCCTTCCAGCCCAACACCTTGTTGGCCTTGTCCACACAGCCCCAGATCTTCTCGATATCTCCGGCGCGGCGGCCTACAATCTTATAGGGCACCTTGATGCCGGTGGCTTCCTGGAATGTATTGATAAGTTCGAGCACCGATACGCCCGAGCCTGTGCCCAGGTTGAAGTATTCCACCTTGTCCTGGCTCTTGCCTTCCACCATGCGGTTCAGGGCACAAACGTGAGCCTTGGCCAGGTCGCATACGTCGATATAGTCGCGGATGCACGACCCGTCGGGCGTATTGTAGTCGTCGCCGAACACCGACAGTTCCTTTCTGATGCCCATGGCCGTCTGGCAGACGTAGGGGAGGAGGTTCTGCGGAACGCCGCGGGGCAGTTCGCCGATCTCAGCCGTGGGATGTGCTCCGATGGGGTTG
>CAJOOX010000155.1 GCA_905236195.1 uncultured Bacteroidales bacterium | reverse complement strand
CCGACGGTAAGTTGGGAGTTCTGGTAGTCGGACTAAGTGGAGCGGTCTCCACCACATTCATTATAGGTACGCTGGCCGCCCGGCGCGGTCTGGCCAAGCCCATCGGCTCCATCACCCAGATGGCTCGTCTGCGTGTGGGCAAGGGTGCCGATGCCCGCGAAGGATATATCCGCGATATGGTGCCGCTGGCATCGCCCGAACAGCTCGTCTTCGGAGGTTGGGATATTTTTCCCGACTCGGTTTGGGACGGCGCGATGCATGCCCGGGTGCTTCAGGAGAAAGATATCAACCTGGTGGCAGATGAAGCCAAAGCCATTAAACCCATGCAGGGCGTCTTCGACCCCTCGTTCATCCGTAGGCTCAACGGTACATGGGTCAAGTCGGGTGCCACAAAGTGGGATCTGATGCTCCAGCTCCGCCAGGATATCCGCGACTTTAAGGCCGCCAACAGCTGTGACCGCATTATCGTAATCTGGGCTGCCTCAACCGAGTCTTATATTCCGCTCTCCGATACCCACAAGAGCCTCGCCAACCTCGAGGCCGCGATGAAAGCCGACAGTCCGGAGGTGGCTCCTTCGATGTGCTACGCCTACGCAGCTGTCGCTGAGGGCGTGCCCTTCATCAACGGCGCTCCCGGTCTCACAGTTGACATGCCTGCCATGTTCGAGTTGGCCGACCGGATGAATACGCCCATCTGCGGCAAGGACTACAAGACCGGACAGACCATGATGAAGACCGTGCTTGCTCCCGCTTTCCATACACGTATGCTTGGCCTGAAAGGCTGGTTCTCCACCAATATCCTCGGGAACCGCGACGGCGAGGTGCTTGACGATCCCGGGTCGTTCAAGACGAAGGAGGTGTCCAAGCTCTCCGTGATCGACTCCATCCTGGAGCCTGAGAAATATCCCGATCTCTATGGCGACATCTACCACAAGGTGCGTATCAACTACTATCCTCCGCGCAATGACAATAAGGAGGGCTGGGACAATATCGACATCTTTGGCTGGATGGGTTATCCGATGCAAATCAAGGTCGATTTCCTGTGTCGTGACAGCATCCTGGCCGCCCCGCTTCTGCTCGATCTCGTACTGTTGGCCGACCTCGCCAAACGTTGTGGCATGAAAGGTATTCAGCGTTGGCTCTCGTTCTATTTCAAGAGTCCGATGCACGCTGAGGACGAGACCCCGGTGCACAGCCTTTTCGAACAGGACGCCATGCTTCGCAACCAGTTGCGTCTCATCATCGGCGAAGAATCCTACGACTACCTTCCGTGACGTCGGAGATAGCGTCAGAAATGCCGGGTTTTGCCGCTATTTTGACGTCTCAGCGTTAAAAATATCCCATAAAGAGCCATTTTTCGTTAACTATTTACCCCGAAATTTGTTTTTTTTGCCGGAAAACGCTATATTTGCAGCGCATTTTGTGCCCTTTTTGGCACAGATGCGCTGTGATTTCGGTTTATCTGTATTATGTTTCATAAGATATATCCCCTGTTAACTGCTCTTCTCCTGATGCTCTTCGGCACAGCGTGCAGTGAATACAATCGCATTCTTAAAAGTGCGGATGTGGACGAGAAGTACGAGTATGCCAAGATGTACTACGAGAACGGAAAATACATGAAGGCAGCCACTCTGCTGGGAGATGTCGTGCCTATCTATCGCGGCACCGAGCAGGCCGAGGAGGCCCTCTATCTCTATGCGATGAGCTATTACAAAATGGAGGACTATGTTTCGTCGGGTGAATATTTCGCCCGTTTCTGCAACAGCTATCCTTCCAGCTCAAGGACCGAGAAGTGCCGTTTCCTGATGGCGATGGGCGATTATTATGATTCCCCTGACCCGCGTCTGGATCAGACGACCACACGCCGCGCTATCAAAGAGTTCGATTCCTTCCTCGAGGTCTATCCCCGCTCGCAGTATGCCGACAGTGCTACGGTGCTCCGCATGGAACTGAGCGACCGCCTCTGCTACAAGGAATACCTCTCGGCCAAGCTGTATCTGAACCTCGGCTCCTATATGGGCAACAACTACGAGAGTGCTGTCATCACAGCCCGCAATGCTGTCAATGAGTATCCCTACTCCAAGCATGTGGAAGACCTCTCCTACATTATCTTTAAGGCACGCTATGAGGCGGCTGTCAGCAGTATCGAGGAAAAGAAGTCGGAACGTCTGCGCGAGGCTTACGACGAGTATTATACATTCACCAACGAATTCCCGTCGTCCAAGTATTCCAAAGAGGTGGCTTCCAACTTTGCCCACATCGAACGTCTGATGAAACGTTATCAGGACTGATTCCCCATTTGCAAGTAAATTAATTATCTTTAAGTATATGGATTATAAGAAAACCAATGCGCCCATCAATACGGTGACGCGTGATGTAATGGCCCTCTGTGAGGATACGGGCAATATCTATGAAACCGTCGAGATTATCGCCCGTCGTGCCAATCAGATTTCTTCCGAAATGAAGCACGACCTCGACAAGAAACTTCAGGAGTTCTCGACCAACAACGACAGCCTCGAGGAGGTGACAGAGAACCGCGAGCAGATTGAGATTTCCCGTTACTATGAGAAGTTGCCCAAACCGACACTCATCGCTACTCAGGAGTATCATGACGGCAATGTATATTGGCGAATGAACTCGACTCAGAATGAAAACCTCGTCGGAGGCAACAGCCGTCGTGACGAGATGACGTTCTAAGTACCACTGCCGTATGATACAACGCATTCAGTCCCTCTATATGCTGGCGGGTGCGGTGGCCATACTGATGCTCTTTCTCTTCCCCCTGGCGTCCTATAGCGTGCCTGAGGCCACGTTCCAGTTCACAGCGTTCGGACTTACCAGCCTCACTCCTGAGGTGCCCATTGACGAGATGGGATGGGGCATTCTTTTGGCACTTGTCGTGATGTTTGCCCTTCCGCTGGTCACCCTCTTCCTGTATCGCAAACTCGAACTGCAGACCCAGCTGCTTATCTATACTGCAGTTTTGGACCTTCTTTTCTATGGTCTCTTCTTCTGGCAGTCGTACCGGTATGAGGCTTTCCTCGGCGGTCTTTTCACGACGCCAGCCGAAGTGGTTTACCGCTACATCGTGCTTGCAATGCCGGCCCTCAGTGTTTTCTGCATGATTATGGCTGTCCGCTATGTGCGTCGCGACAAATGGCTGCTTGAAGCCGCCGACCGTCTGCGTCCGCTCCGGCGCCGTTGACATACTTTCCCCCCCCCTTTAACGAAGTCTCATTATGGCTACAAAATCATTGTTTTCCCTTGGGGAGCGCCCCTATCGTCATCTCACGGATTCCGAGATTTCCACGCTGCAGCTGCAAGGCTGTCAGGCTCAGGATTGGACCTCAGTGATGGTGGACCCCCAGTTCGAGACTTCACATCTGTATCGCGTAACCTTCTCGGGCCGAGTAAGCCTGGGGAGGTTTAGTGCTTCATGTGAACTCTCTTCCGGTGTCTGTGTTCCCAGTGGTATTTCCGATGCTGTTCTCTCCAACGTCACCGTCGGTAATGACTGCTATATTTCCGGTGTCCATCGCTGCATTTCCGACTATGTGATTGCCGATGGAGCGGTTCTCACAGATGTGGGTGAGA
Source organism: uncultured Bacteroidales bacterium (assembly GCA_905236195.1). Lineage (GTDB taxonomy): Bacteria > Bacteroidota > Bacteroidia > Bacteroidales > UBA3663 > Liminaster. Next base: position 16,129 of record CAJOOX010000155.1, on the reverse strand, counting down.
TCTCCATGACCGGGGAATCCCGTTTCTCGGTGGGCCTCGTCATCAGTGTTCTCTCCGAGACCGGTGCGCGTCCCCTGCCCGTCTTCCCGGGCCTCTTCCCCCAGCTGGCTTATGTGCTCACTTACTACAGCCATCGTTCCCAGCGTTTCGACCGGCAGATGTCCGAAATGGTAGAGTGCATCGCAGCACCCTATTGTTCCAAGGTTGGCTTTGTCGGTGAAGGCGCACGCATCATCGGTTGTAAGGCCGTTCGCAACGTCTATGTGGCAGCAGGGGCCAGTCTGAAGGATGCCGCCACTGTCACCGACTGTTATGTCGGACCGAATGCCGTAATCGGCTCAGGTGTCTTCGCCTCGGAATGTGTGATCGACCGCGATGCCGAGGTAGTCAACCAGGTTTCGGTGCTGCGTTCTTATGTAGGTCCCCATGCCATCCTCGAACACGGCCTTCTGGCCCAGGAGAGCGCTTTCTTCCAGGGGTCTCACTTCGCAGCCGGCGAAACCTGTTCTCTCCTTGCAGGCCCCTTCTCGGTATCCCATCACAAAGCGACGCTCATGATTGCGACCCAGACTTCGTTCTTCAATGCCGGATCGGGCAGCAACCAGAGCAACCACAGCTATAAACTCGGGCCAAACAAATACGGCATGCTGGAACGCGGTGCCAAGTGCGGTTCGTCGTCCTATCTTTTCTGGCCAGCCCGTGTCGGCGTCTTCTCCACAGTGCTGGGTCACCACATGTCACACTTCGACCTGAGTCTGCTACCCTTCTCCTATATCATCGACGGACAGGGGAAGACCATCCTGGTGCCCGGTTTGGCGCTTCGCAGCATCGGCACCGTACGGGATGAAATCAAATGGCAGAAACGCTCTGCTTCGTGGGGAAATGATGTTGCCCCGCTGTCGTCGGCCACATTCAGCCCGTATACAGGTGGCCGCCTCATTGCTGGCATGCGTTTGCTGCAGCATCTCAAACAGGAGGAGACGGTGAGCTGGATTTCGCCGCTCGGACATCCCTGTGAGGGCCGTATGTATCAGGACTGCTACATCACGAACAAGAATGTACAACACGGCATCGAACTCTATACTGATGCCCTCTTCCGATATCTCTTCGACGCCTGGCTCCAGCGCGCCTCCCAGGGCCTTCCGATGAAAGCTTCCGACACAGGAACCGGTGAGTGGACGGATTTGATGGGCGGCTACTATCCGCTGGCCGAACTTCAAGACGGTCTGAATGCTGCCCTCAAGGTGTCGGCTGCTGATACTTATGAGACGCTGAGCGAGACACTTCTCGTGTCAGGTGACCGGTTGTCCGAATGGGAGTGGAACTGGCAGAGCCGTGCGCTTCGCGATGTCTTCGGCTTCGACCCCGAGAAGGCATCGGCCGATGAAAAACGGAAGAACCTCGAAGAACTGCGTCGCCGTCTCCACCGCCACCAGTTCATGCTGCATCTTGATGCGGACAAGGAGTTCAACCAAACGGCGCGCATGATGTACGGCCTGGACGGCGATGATACAGCACGTACGACTGATTTCGAAGCCGGTATGGGTACGCTTGAGTCCGACTCCACCTACCTCTCCATCCAAAAACAGATTGAGGCTCAGGAAGACCGGATTGATGCCCTGCTGAAGAAACTCTAGCCTCCGGGCTCATCCTCCTTTTAACCGAATCCCTTTTCTTTTCTATGGAATCCCTTATGTATTACGTCTGGCAGCAGCGTCTCTTCGGAACGCTGCGTGCCTCGGACGGCAGCGAGATAGAAGTTGTCAACCCGGGTTTGAGAAACCTGGAGACAGGCCCCGATTTCTTTAATGCCAAGGTGCGCATCGACGGTACCTTGTGGGCCGGTAATGTGGAAATGCATGTCAAGGCCAGCGACTGGTATCGTCATCATCATGATCGCGACGCTGCCTACGACAGCGTGATTCTCCACGTGGTGCTTGAGGACGATGCGCCGGTCATGGACAGCCGTCAGCAACAGTTGCGTACGGTAGTGATGACCATTCCCCAGCCCATCATCGACAAATACCGTGAACTGACGTCCGGCGGAGGATCTCTGGAGACTATTTCCTGTGGCCGGGATCTGCTTTCCCTGCCTGCTGTTGTGCTCCGCGACTGGGAGACGTCGCTTGCTGTGCAGCGTATGCTGGACAAGGTGAAACGGGTTCGTGACCTGATTGAAGACCGCCTCGAATCCTGGCCGGAGGCCTTCTGGGTCATCCTCTGCCGCTCTTTCGGTACCGGGACAAACAGCGATGCGTGTGAAAGACTCGCCAGGTCGTTGCCTTACAGCCACATTGCCCATCATTTGGATAATCCGCTCCAAGTCGAGGCTTTGCTCCTGGGACAGGGAGGATGGCTTAATGCGCCGGCTCCTGCAGATTCTCTAACCGCAGCGGGTTCAGACTATTACCGCCAGTTGCAACAGGAATATACCTTTCTCAAGGCGAAGTTCTCTTTAACCCCATTGCCGGCGTTGGCGTGGAAATTCTCGCTTACACGGCCCCAGGCCAATCCGCAGAGCCGTATGGCGATGTTGGCGGCACTGCTTTGCCAACATCCGCGCCTTTTGAACGAAGTGATTGAGGCTCCCGATGTGAACACATTGCTGGACCTCTTCAAGGTGGCGCCTTCTCCCTATTGGCGCAAGCATTTTCAGTTGGAACCCGTGAATCCGGCTTCTGAAACCCGGGCTGGACTGCCTTCCGGACTGGGTATTGCGACCCGGCAGTCGCTGGCCATCAATGCTGCCGTGCCCATCATACTCGCCTACGGACAGTGGAAGGGCAACGAAGAGATGGTGGAGCGTGCCATGATGATGCTCGAGAACCTGCCTGCTGAGAACAACCGTTATGTAGAATATTGGCGGCAGGCCGGTCTGACTGTGAATAATGCCCTCGAATCACAATCTCTGCTGCATCTCTATAAAAACTACTGCCAGTTCCGCAAGTGTATGCGATGTCGCATAGGCTGCTGGCTACTGAAGAGAATCAGACTCTGACATTTTTTTGCGTTGTTGATGTGGCAATCCGGCTGTTATTTAGTTAAATAATCTCAAATTTGTAAATTAATCAACAAAATATTTCTGGGGGGGGGTAAAAATCGTATATTTGCAGCATTATAAGAAAAATGGCCACTTTACATTGATACGGATTTCGTCATTTCCTGTATGAGTACAGAAACTGAGAATTGGCAATTGGGGGAACTGGTCACCCTGCCAACCGAAAAGAGACTGTTGAAAAAAACCGGCGGTGTGGTTTATGAGCACATCGCGGGGGCACGTTATATCTGTGTGCGTGAAGATTCGAAGAATCAGCGCGGGATCTTGGTCAAAGCGCTTGGCCGGGTAGCTTCCGAGTATATCAGGATGGTGGGCGGAAAGCCTTTCTGTGTGGATAAAAAGGATGAGCTGTTTGAAGGCGATTATTATTACGGATATCCCATTCCCGCTTTGGGCGACGTGAAAGAGGTTCTGGAAATTATGCATGACAATCCTTCATTGGTGAGCCGTTTTGAAGAATCCTCCATGCATGTCAATCCGCAATCCGAGTTTTGGGTTAGCGAGACAGCAAACCGGCTCGTCATATTGAAAAAGGCCCAATATTACCAAGTGAAAACCGATGCACTCTGCGCGGCATCCGACAGGGTCAATCCCTATCGCCTCTCAATCGTTTATTTCCACAGGGGAAAGCTGGTCTGGTGATGTCTTAGGGCAAGCCGGATTGGCATCAAACTTTAGAACTGTCTCTAACCTCTAAACTCAAAACTATTCCCGCTCCCTCCTTTCAGGTTGGGCCTGAGAGGATTGGTAAATCCTCCTCAACCCCATATTACAGCATGTAGTTGTCGTCGTCATCGCCGCAGGAGTTGCTGGAGTAGGCGCCGGAGTTACTGTTTTTGGCCTCCCCCGCTGGGACTCCCCGAGTCCCCTTACCCCGGCCCCTTCCTGACTCTCCCGTAAGGGGCGGGTACCAGCTCAAGGGGCGTGGGGGAGTGATTACAGGGGATATTGGCGGGATAATGAATTGGTTAAGGGTTAAGGGTATAAATATTGGACTATTTGACTATTTTACGATTGGAAATTGTCAGTGTCGCTTGGTTAGTCCCCCTTTAAGGGGGGGGGGATTTAGAGGGTCAACAGATTTCCTTGTCTTTGCCGGAAATATCCGGATGTCACAGAATTTCGGCGCGCGCGGAGGAAATATTTTCGGTTGTCTATTGAGAACGCGAGGGGATAATCCTTCGGGATCGAATGATGGGGATGATGAAAAAGCGTGTGTGATAATCCGTTTAAAAAAATCAGAGCAAAGGCTGAATCACTCAGACTTTGCTCTTAATGCAGCTTATATACCATGAATTTACTGAAAACAAATTATTTACGAGTGCAAAGATAGAATATTTCCACCAAAAGGAGGTGTATTTTTTAACAAAATTGGTGTAAAAATCAATCTTGCCGCGATTTTTTTTCAAAACCGACGATTTTTGAAACGTTTAATTAACAAAATATGCACAAAAAATCCCCCAAATATGGCAGTCGTAAAGGTGGAAAAATTATTTTACATCATTTTCTGTGCTTTGACTTTGTACTCTGCAGGGGGCATACCCATGTCTTTTTTGAAGCACTTCGAGAAGTATTTGGGGTCGGAGAAGCCCACCGAGTAGGCTATGCCCGACAGGGAATCGTTGCCTTCATTTATCATCTGAACGGCCCTGCGGATTCGTACCTGTCGGATGAAATCGACGGGGGTGAGACCGAGCACGGACTTCAGCTTGCGGTAGAATGAGGTCCGGCTCATGTTGACGGCAGACGCAAGGTCGCCAACCGAAAGTTCCGGTTCTGACATGTGCTCGTTGAAATAGGACATCAGTGACTTGACAAATTCCTTATCATATTCAACTAGTTGTGGCGCCGTAATGCCGGGAGACTCCTGTATGACAGCAGTTTCTGCGTTTTCGCCGTCGTTGTTTACGGCGGATTTCTCGTTGAGCATACCGGCAAAGAACGACTGCTGAAGCAGTTCGCGCTGGTGAATCAGGTTGGCGATGCGTGCTTTGAGGTAGGAGGCTGAGAACGGTTTGGTCAGGTAGTCGTCAATACCGTTCTCAAGTCCCTCAATACGGTCGTCAAGCGACGACTTGGCGGACAGAACCACAATGGGAATGTGGCAGATCAGCGGGTCGGACTTGATTTGTCGGATCATTTCCATGCCGTCCATCACAGGCATCATGACATCGGTGAGGATGAAGCTGATTTCCTCACTCCGGGCAATGACTAGTGCATCTTTCCCGTTTTCAGCCTCCCGGATGCGGTAATCGGGCGAGAGGATGGAGACGATGAACTGACGCAGTTCTGCATTGTCCTCAACCACAAGTATCGTGACGGGACGTGCGGTCTTTTTGCCTGGATTATACGGATTCACGTCCGTGTCGGACTGAAGCCTGTTGCCGGCAGTTTTGCTATCGGCGGCACTGTCCTCCACCATAAAATCGACGAGCGGATCGCCCTGATATGCCTCGCGTGAGGCGGGCAGGTTGACGAAAAATGTTGAACCTTCGCCCAACTGACTCTCGACCCGGATTTCGCCATGATGGAGCTGCACCAGTTCCTTGACCAGGTTGAGGCCGATGCCGGAGGACGGCTGCATGTCGCCGGGCGTGCCCAGAGAAACGAAACGGTCGAAGATCGTGCCCAGTTTGGAAGCCTCTATGCCGCGGCCCTGGTCTTTGACCGAGAGGGTGAGTTTGCCGCTCTGTTCGGTCAGACTGATTGTAATGGCTTTCTCTGCCTCAGTGTATTTGAAGGCATTGGAGAGCAGGTTGTAGAAAATTTTCTCCACTTTGTCCGCATCGAGCCAGTATAACGCTCCAGACGGAAGGTCGGCCTCCAATTTGTAGTCGATGTGCTTCTCGGCGGCCATGTCGTTGAAATAGTTCTTGACCCGTGTGATGATTTCGAGAATGTTGTGCTGTCGGAGTGTGAGCCGCACGTGCCCTGTCTGTACCTTGCGGAAGTCGAGAATCTGGTTAACCAGATCCAGCATGCGCGAGGTGTTTTTGCGGGCCAGTTCCAAGTGCGAACGGGCCTGTTTCGAAAGGGGCTCCTGAGCCAGAACGTTGCCGATGGGGCCGTCGATGAGGGTGAGGGGCGTACGCAGTTCGTGACTGATGTCCGTGAAGAAATTGACCTTCACTGCGGCCATTTCTTTCTCGATATATACGCTTTGCCGCAGGCGATAAATGTAGTTGTAAATGAAGACAGCCAAGGCAATCAGTGCAGCGATGGCAAGCAGATAGACGAGGTAGGCCCAGGGCGTTTCCCAGAAGGTGGGGATGACTTTGATAGTGAGTGTCCGTGTGTTGTCACACCATACGCCGTCGGAGTTGGTGGACCGTACAAGCAGGTTGAAGTCGCCTGCCGGCAGATTGACATAATTGACAGCGGGCGTGGTCGTGTAGGTCCAGTCGGCATCGATTTCGTCCATCTTGTAGGCATAACGCATCAGACGGGAGGGCCGAAAATCAAGCGCGGCAAACTGGATGTTGACGCTGCGGTGGTCGGCGTCGAGACGAAGTGTGTCGAGGTCGTTGAAGAGGATTCTGTTTGTGTTGTCGCCTGGGTATTTGACTCCAGTAAAGACAATCTCGGGGGTGAAGTCTGACTTGTGAAGAGTCTCTGTGTTGAATACCATAAATCCTTCCTTGGCGCCTACAACCATCTCTCCCCCAGGCATGATTAACGGACGTGCTTCGCCCAGTACATAATAGTGGTCGAAATCGGTCTGGTCATAGTAGGAGAAACGGCCGGATGCCGGGTCGAAACACGAAATGCCGGGTTCGGCAACCGTCCATACGCGTCCGTGACGATCCGTTTGGGCAGAGAGCGTCACGTCGCCCGCCGGACAGTCTCTATTTAAATAGGTATTAAAGTGGAGCGTTCCGCCGGTAGCCGTATCGTTGAGAATGCGGCTGATGCCCTGTCCGTAAGTCCCCACGTAGAAGGCTGAGTCCCCTTCGCATTCTGCCCAAAGGACGGACATGACCACATTGTTCGGCAGACAATCCGATTGTCCGGGACTGTGGCGCTGCCGGTGGAAGACTATCTCGGCGGGACGCTGATACCGGGAGGTGAAGTTGACCAGCCCCGCACTTGTGCCGGCTAGCAGCGTTCCCCGCCCGTCTCCCGTAATACAGCGTACAAAACGGAAGTCATCGGTGGGATAGTTTTGGAGGATGTTGTTGAAATTGATGAACCGGATATCGCCGTATCTGCGGTCGACGAGGTTGATGCCGCCGCCGAAGGTGGCAATCCAGATGTGACGGCGTTCGTCCTCGTAAATATCATAGATGTCGTTGTTGCTGAGTGAGAAGGTCTGCCCGTCGTTGTGGATGAAATGACGGATATCATACCCGTTATCCTTGGGTTCCAGACGATAGAGCCCGTCGCCGCGCGTGCCCACCCATACGATGTCGCGCGAGTCGCGCAGCATGCAGTAGATACCCTTTTCGGAGAGAAAGGCCGGTGTGCTGCTCCATTGTCCCTGCGGCGTGAGGTATTCGCGTTCATATTCTCCTGACGGGAGCTGACGGCCCTTGGGAGCTCCGATGTTTGTGCGGCAGAGTTGTCCCTTGTGCTTGTCGCCATAGAGAATTCGGGTGGAGTCGCAGGTCAGGAGCGCCCGTACTTCCTCGACCTCAGGTTCGTTGCGGAATTCGAACTGCCGTTTTTGGAAAGTGAGCCGGAACATCTTGGTGCCGCTGGATATCCAAAGGTTCTTCTGGTGGTCGAAAAAGAAGAAGTTGTAGGACAGAATCGGAATCTCTTTACCATTGACGGTGGCCTCGGTGTAGGGACGAAGCCGTTGCCGGCCTTCATCCCACCAGCAGAGGTCGCTGTGGTAAGGTTTTACCCAGATATTGTCGGCAGCATCTTCGATGACCAGATGCAGTCGGTCTTCCACTTTGCGGCCCTCCGGAATGGGGATACGCCGGGCTTTCGCTGCCGTGTTATCAACGAGAAAGAGGTCGTCGGTGCGGGCGGAATAGACCCAGATTCTTCCTTGAGAATCGCGGCCGGCATAGGTTACGTGGTCGAGCAGCTCTCCGTTTTCTGTCCGGTCGATGATGCGGAGACTGTCGTTCTGTGTGTTGAACAGGACCAGTCCGGAGGTCGTGCAGAGTGCAATCTGATGATTGCCCAACGAGCGGGCTCTAGTGATGCTTTTGACCGATTTCGGAAGGTTGACAAACTGAAGCTTTTCTTCTTTGTATTCAGCCAGATATCCGCTCCCTGACGACAGGAAAATCTTGCCGTCAATCTGGGTGATCTTATTGAAGGGATAGTCGGTCATGGTGGTGCCGCCCCGGATGGTTACACCGTGGTCGGAGAGAATCCATTCGCGGCCCTGCTCGTCTTCGGAGATTTCGTAAATGACCTGTGAGGCACCGTATTCGACGGGGAAGGTCTGGTAGCTGCGGGGATTGCTGTTTTCAAAACGTATCAGTGAACCGTCGCGCATAACGACCCAGGTGGCCTGATTGCGGGCGAGGCAATAGATGGAACGTGAACCATTACGTACTTCTTCAACCGGAATGGCTTTGTTGGGGTCGGGGAGGGGAAACAGGGGCGTGTAGCGTGAGGTCTGACGGTTGAACCGGAAAAGTTTCAGATCGTTGGAAACGCACCATATATGCCCTTCGTTGTCGATAGACATCTCAATGATGCGGTGGGGCGCTTGCGCCTGGTTGTCGGAATCACCGGCTCGGAAGAACTGGAAGGTCTGCCCGTCATAACGGCAGAGTCCAATCCAGGTGCCCAACCACAGAATGCCGTGTTCATCTTGTGCATAACATGCTACGCGACTGTGGTCCATCTCCTCGCCGCTCTTGAATTCGTTGTATTTGAGGATGGGCTGCGAAGCGGCGGTCACCGGGACAACCAATAGAAGAATCAGACCAATGACTGATGCCTGGATAATCTTTCGGTTCATGAGAATTTAGCTGCTGATATTTGAAAAAACTGTTCGGCAAAGATAGAAGATTTTTTTTATTTGACAAAATTTTCCACCCTTTTTTAAATTTTCCACCTACAATAATGCAGTTCTTTCCGAAAAAAAACACTATCTTTGTCCCCAAAAACAGAACAATATGAAACGATTACTTTTCTTTTTGACAACGTTTTCTGCTCTATTATGTCCAGCCCAGGAAAAAACTGCGGTTGATACATCTGTCTATGAACTGAAACGGATGATGCCGGTGTTCAGCGAAAAGATGAAGGCTGAACTCACCTATCCGCTCGCCTGGGAGAATGCCGGCATTGAGAACTTCGAAGTCTGGAGAACAACCGCCAGAAAGAGGGTTTTTGAACTGATGCAGAATCTGCAGCACCAGCCCGGGGACTGGGATATGAAAGTCGTAGCGGAAGAACAGCGCGAAGGATACAAGGCTCTTAAGATAAAATTCAACCTCAGCAACTGGTCACGTGTACCGGCCTATCTGCTTGTTCCTGACGGCAACGGGAAGTTTCCGGCAGTGGTGATGCTGCACGACCACGGCGCACATTTTCTGATCGGTAAGGAAAAAGTGGTGCGCCCCTTCGATGTGACAGCGGAAATCGCTGCCGATGCCGAAGCGTGGAGTGCCGGTTATGGAGGACAGTTTCCCGGCGACTATCTGGCGGCACACGGCTACGTGGTGATTGCGATTGACGCCTTGCTGTGGGGAGAGCGGAGCGTGCAGAATGTCGATAAGAAAGGGCGTCCCAAAAAGTGGGAGCGCCAGGAAGTGTATGATGTTCAGCAGGCCTTGGCCTCCAATTTCCTGCAGATGGGCGGGTCCTGGGGCGCCTTTATCAATCAGGACGATATTCTGACAGCGGAATTTCTCGCAACCTTGCCGTTTGTCGATCCGGACAGAATCGGGTCGATGGGCTGGTCGATGGGAGCCTACCGTTCATGGATGCTCAGTGCTTTGACCGACCGCGTTAAGGTAACGGCTAACGTGTGCTGGATGAATACGACCGACTCGCTGATGACGCTCACCAATAACCAGAATCGGGGAGGATCGGCCTATTCGATGCTGATTCCCGGACTGCGCCGTTGGATGGATTACCCCCATGTGGCCGCCATTGCCTGTCCCAAACCCACATTGTTTTTCAATGGGCTGCAGGACAAGCTCTTTCCGGTCCAGGGGGTGAAGGATGCCTATGCGATTATGCAGCGCACATGGGAGAGCCAGGGCGCCGGCGACCGCTTCGTGGGGAAGTTTTACGATGCCCCTCATACCTGTAACAGGGAGATGCAGGCGGAAATCCTCGAATTCTTTGATAAGTGGCTCAAATAAACAATAAAAGCGGAGATTTCTCGTTATTCCTAGGAATATGAGATTCTTTCGCCACATTTTAATTACGGTATTTGTTTCCCTCATCCCGGCAATGACCGCCGGTGCGGGCGTTCATTCGTGGGCGTCCCAGTCGATGCTTTCTACAGGCGATTGGGTCAAAATTTCGCTCAACGGAGAGGAGGACGGCGTTTATGAGATTACCTATGCACAGCTTCGGAAAATGGGCTTCACGCAGCCTCAGAACGTAGGAGTTTACGGCTTCGGCGGACATCTGCTGGAGGAGAGTTTCTCGACGGCGCATATCGACGATTTGCCGGAGGTGGCTACCTATAATGATTCCGAACGGCAGCGAATCCTGTTCTACGGCCGCGGCATCGTCAGTTGGTACTATGCCAACACAACATGGGGCTTCCGGCATCGGCAGAACACCTATGCCTCGCAGGCCTGTTATTTCCTGCATCAGAAGGACGGGGCTTCCCGCCAGATGGCAGAACTGCCGTCGTCTTCAACCGGAAGTTCGGTCGCAGTGTCAACCTATGACGCCTATTATCTGCATGAAACAGATGCCGTCAATGTCGGAGAGACCGGCAGGGAATACTATGGCGAATCGTTTGTGACTACCCAGACCCAGAAATTCGCTTCGGATTGTCCGCTCAACGAGGGTAGCGTGCGGGTGACCGTCAATTTTATCTCCAATGTGGCCGGTGTGCTGACCACTACGGTCGGTTCGGCCAAGGAAACCGGCACACTTTCAGCTGCGAGCGGCTATACAACGGCGCGCGAGGTCTTTGTGAACCGGATTTTCTCTCATTCATCAGGCGTCAGCGAGGTCTCGCTGACCTTCTCGTCGTCGGTAACACCCTCCATAGCCCGTCTCAATTGGATTCGCTGGCAGGGCAAACGAGATTTGAAAATTACGGACTGGGACTACTCGCATATTCTTTTCCGTGAAGTGGCTGCCCAGTCGCAGTTGTTGAAATACCAGATTTCCCAGAGCGGGAATTACCAGGTGTGGGATGTGACGGATCCTGCCAATATCTGTCTGCAGAACGTGACAGATGGCGCTTTCGTGCCTCAGTCGCGCGGCCTTAGGGAGTATGCATTGGTCGATTTGGACGGAACCAAGTTCAAGAGCGTGTCCCGAGTGGGCAGAGTCAATAACCAGGATTTACACGGATTTGCTACACCCGATATGGTCATCCTGGTACCCGCGGCGCTGAAAACCTATGCCGAATCGCTGGCCGAATACCGTCAGAAACAAGACGGTCTGGCGGTCAGCGTGGTGACACCTCAGCAGATTTACAACGAATTCTCTTCCGGTACGCCTGATGCAACGGCCGTTCGTCTATTCCTCAAGATGTTCTATGATCGCGCAGACAGCGAAACAACGGAACATAGTCTGCGCTATTTCCTGCTCTTCGGCGATGGCAGTTATGACAACCGGACAGCATTGGCTTCCAATTATTACCTTCCGACCTACGAGACGGATGCTTCGCTGGTGCAGACAGCCAGCTATTGCTGTGATGACTATTTCGGATTCCTCGACGACAACGACGGCGGGGCGACAGATATCTACGGACGCTATCAGATATCAAGCTATGGCGTTGACTTGGGAATCGGCCGTCTGCCGGTTCACACCGAGTCCGATGCTGCCAATGTGCTGCAGAAAATCATCAGCTACAGCAGCAACAGCTACTATGGCGCCTGGAAAAACCGTTTGTTGTTCCTGTCCGATGACGATAAGATAACAGAAAGCGAAACCGACAGCCCCAACCTCCACATGATACACAACGAGGCAATGGTGAAGGTGCTGCAGGACCAGGGCCACAATGAATATGTATGTCAGAAAATCTATCTGCCGGCCTATACGCAGACGACTTCGGCCTCTGGTACGGATTATCCCGACGCTCGACAGGAGTTTGACGAAGCGCTCCAGCAGGGAGTCCTCCTGGTGAATTATGCAGGACACGGCAACGAGGAAGGCATCACCAACGAACGTCTGATGTATACTGCCAAGGCGGCATCGCTCAATATGAAATATCTGCCAGTGTGGGTGACGGCCACTTGTGATGTGTCGCGCTATGATGCCGACGATCTGTCGATGGGCGAGGCGCTGATTCTGAACCGCAACGGCGGTGCGGCAGCTATGTTCACTACGACTCGTGTGGTCTACGCCCAACAGAATAAGAATCTGAACCTCCATCTGATAGAAAATATCTTCAATCGCTTCGATGACGGGACACGTTACAGGCTGGGCGATGTCATGAGGGAAGCTAAAGTTGCGATGGCCGGCGATGCCAACAAACTATCGTTCTGTCTCCTGGGAGACCCATCGATGACGTTGGCATATCCCGAACAGCAGATGGAATTGACTGCCGTCAACGGTGTGGCTGTTTCTGCGCAGGAGGGCAATTTCTCACTACCAACGCTCCAGCGTGTGACGATGAGGGGCCGGATTCTGAAGACCGGAACGACGGGAACCGATACTGTATTCCACGGGTTGGTCTATCCGAACCTGTACGATGCGGAAGATACCATTACGGCCGACAAGGGTCTGTATCAGACCGACGCGACTGAGAAACCCTACACATTTACGACACGTACCAAGAAAGTCTTTTCCGGACGCGATGTGGTGCGGAACGGAACGTTTGAGTTCTCGTTCGTCGTGCCTCAGGATGTTTCCTACAGTAATCTCCCCGGTCTGGTCAACCTCTACGCTTGCAGCGAGGACGGTGGGGAAGGACAGGGCTATTTCAACCGCTTTGTGCTAGAGTCGGGAACTTCTGCGGTCTCGGATACCGTGGGTCCGGTCATCCGTGACCTGTTCCTGAACCAGAATACTTTCAGAAGCGGCGACGTGGTGAATGTGACTCCCTATTTCTATGCGGAGGTAGCCGACAGTTCGGGATTCAATGCCACCGGCAACAGTGTGGGCCACGATATCACGCTCACCATCCGTTCGCTTTCCCAGCCACTGATGACTGCAACCCAATATGTGCTGAATAATTATTTTACGACTTTCACGGGAAATTCCAAAGCTGGAAATGTGCGCTTCTCGATTCCCTCGCTTGATGAGGGAACCTACGAGGCTACTTTCCGCATCTGGGATGTGTGGAACAATCATTCCGACTCAACGTTCCAGTTTACGGTGAGCCGGCTGGAGGCTCCGCAGGAAGTGGTGTGTCAGGTTTATCCAAATCCGGCCAAAGTGGGCGAGACGGTTACTTTCCGCGTGATGCACAATCGGCCTGAATCACAAACCACAACGACCATCCAGGTATGGAGTCAGACCGGAACCAAGGTTTGGGAAGGTGTGGCATCGGTGTCTTCGGCCGAAGTGGTCTATCCGAATTCGATGGAAAAGCCCACCTATTTAAATAAAGGTATGATTGCCGACGAGAGTGCGACATTCCTAGGCGCCTCTTCCACCACCTGGTCGCTGGCTTCTTCCACGGGACTGACCCTGGCTCCCGGCCTTTATGTTTATCGGGTCTATCTGAATTCCAACGGGTCGGATTCTGTGTCCAAGTCCAAGCTATTGATGGTGCTTGGGCAATAAATGCTGCTCTTTTGCGTTTTATCAATGCATACAAGTTTTAGAAAATGAAGAAATTCCTGAATATATTATTCGTGATGCTCTCCCAGGTGGCGGTCTCCTTTGCCCAAACATCAACCGAGACGACGACCACTACGGATATGGCAAAACAGTACAACCCCATCCAGACGGGTACCATCTCGCTGGCTGTGGCTCCCGATGCGCGAGGCGGTGCGATGGGTGATGTCGGTGCTGCGACCGAACCCGACGAGGTTTCGCAGTTCTGGAATCCCGCTAAATACGCGTTTGCTTATTCGCGCGGCGGTCTTTCGGTCAACTACACGCCCTGGCTCCGCAAGATTGTGTCGGGCATCAACCTGGGTTATGTCGCAGGCTATTGGAAATTCGGCTATAACGATCTGCAAGCGGTCTCTGCATCCCTGCGTTACTTCTCGTTGGGTGAAGTCGAGGCGTATAACAGCGACGGCAACCTGGTCCAGGTGATTAATCCTTTCGAGATGGCTTTCGATGTCGGCTACTCCCGCAAACTGGCCGAAAATTTCTCGATGGGCGTCGTTCTCCGATATATCCGCTCGGATATGACCTACGATGACGGCGACGGAGCAGAACCTGCCAATGCATTTGCGGGTGATATTGCAGCCTATTATACTGCCTATCCTATGGTGGGAACCAACGAATGCCAGTGGGCCTGGGGTTTGAATATCTCCAACATTGGCTCTAAGGTTTCCTATGACGGAGGCGCTACCCAGCAGTTCCTTCCCACCAACCTGCGTATCGGTACTTCGTTCACGTTCCCCATTGACGACTATAACCTTCTGTCGCTCAATTTCGATGCAAACAAGATGCTGGTGCCTTCGTTCCCGCAGACCTACCAGTTTTATGATGAGAACGGACAACTGGATAACCAGGCCTGGGAGGATGCAAAACAGGAATACTATGATATGTCGTCTATCAAGGGTATCTTCAAATCGTTTAACGATGCCCCCGGCGGCTTCACAGAGGAACTCCACGAAATCAACTGGGGCGCCGGTCTGGAATATACCTATGATCGCCGTTTCTTCCTGCGCGCAGGCTATCATTATGAAAATGAGTTCAAGGGCGACCGAAAATACTTCACTTTCGGAGCGGGTGTGACGCTCAATGTCTTCCATATCGATGCAGGGTATGTGTTGTCCACAGCCCAGCAGTCGGCACTCGACCAGACTCTGCGATTCTCGTTGGGATTCGACCTCGAAGGTCTCCGCGACTATTTCGGCGGACGCAGAAGATAATCTCTCCCAATATTAGCAATCAAAGGCGCGAATGTACCCCATTCGCGCTTTTTCTTTTCGTTTTGTGTTAACAAATCTGTAGAAAACATCGCGTGCGACCTACTGTAATGTAAAATAACGTTAATTTTTGGAAGATTTCAAACGAATCGTTTGCGATATAAATTATTTGCCTTATCTTTGCAGTGCCAAAAAAGAAATAACGTCAACAAAATAATAAAAATATGAGACGCTTCACACTTTTAAGCATTTTATTAATAACGTTCGGCTTTTTAAGCTGCAGTAATCATCCCAACAACAAAAAATCAGAAGTTATGGAAAAAACATTGTATGACTTCACAGTCAAGAACAAGAAAGGTGAGGACATCAGCCTCTCTCAGTACAAAGGAAAAGTGGTCCTGGTGGTAAACACGGCCAGCAAGTGCGGTTTCACGCCCCAGTTCAAGGGCCTCGAGTCACTTTGGGAGAAATATAAGGATCAGGGACTCGTCATCGCTGGATTTCCCTGCAATCAGTTCGCAGGTCAGGATCCCGGTACAAACGACGAGATTCAGGAGTTCTGTTCGTTGAACTATGGCGTTACCTTCCCCATGTACGCCAAAATCGAGGTGAACGGCGAGAACGAAGAGCCGCTTTTCACCTGGTTGAAGAGCCAGGCCGGATTCGCAGGCTGGGACAAGGGCCATGAACTCTCTGAACTCCTCGATGGTATGCTCCGCAAACAGGATCCCGACTACGATAAGAAATCCGATATCAAGTGGAACTTCACCAAGTTCCTCATCGGTAAGGACGGCAAGGTGGTGCGTCGTTTCGAACCCACAGCTACTCCCGAGGCGATGGACGAATATATCGCAAACGAGCTTTAAATGGTGCTTATATATAACTGATAACTTTTAATAATTTGAAATCATGACTAAAGAAGAAGGATTGAAAGAGCTCTGTATGTTGGCAGCAGCTTGGTATGGCAACT
>CAJOOX010000154.1 GCA_905236195.1 uncultured Bacteroidales bacterium | reverse complement strand
CATAGTTGAGTACCAGCGTCCCGAGGTTGAGGAACGGCGGGAGAATGCCGTTGATTCGGTCGTGGAACAGGTAGTTGAGCTGCCGTTCGGCTGTCATCGCCACACGCACCATCACCATCTTGACCTTGTCCTCCTCGAGCGAAATATAGTCACCGTGGAAGTTTCCGCCGTGATAGACATTCTTCGTGTCGGGGTCGACGATGGGATTGTCGCAGGCCGAATTGAGTTCTTCCTCCAGAATGCTGCGGGTGTTCTGCAGTGTTTCGTAAACGGGTCCGAAGATCTGGGGTGCACATCGCAGACTGTAATAAGCCTGCACCTTGTGGCCGAAGACCTTGTCATCCTCGTGTCCGCCGTTGTAGAGATCGTGTTCGCGTCGCAGCATGCGCCGGTCGCCGGCAGCGAAGTCGCGCATCATGCGCGCGATGACCTGCTGCCCCTGGTGCCTGCGACATTCGTTGAGCGGTTCAGCCATGAAGTCGTCGTAGCTGGCCGCAATTTCGTTCATCCATACGGTAGCGAGCACGGCCCACCGCAGGAGGTTTTCGGCCTCATGCTGGTTGACGATAGCGATGCCCGTCATCACGCTGGTTCCGTTGGTGACCGAGAGCCCCTCGCGCACATGTATCTGCATAGGCGAGAGTCCGTTCTCACGCATCACAGAGGCGGTATCCCTCCATTCGCCTCTGTAGTGAACGCGTCCCTCACCGATGAGGGTGAGTGCGATGTGGGCCAGTTGGACAAGGTCTCCGCTGGCGCCCACGCTGCCGTGACGCGGAACGAAGGGAATGATGTCGCGATTGATGAATTCGGCCAGGAGCCGCACCACATCGGGGTGGATGCCCGATCGCGCCTGCAGGAAAGTACCCAGACGGGCTATCATGGCCGCCTTGGTCTGCAGGTGAGATAGGGGTTCACCCGCGCCAGTTGAATGGGAACGGATGATGTTGTACTGGAGGTCCTTGAGATAGCGGTCGTCCACCCGCCACTGGGCCATCGGACCGAACCCCGTGTTGATGCCGTAGATGACTTTTTCGGCCGCAAACTGCTCCAGAAACGAGAAGCAGCGTTCCACCCGGTCGAGCGGAAGCGACTCGATGTCAATCTTGCGGCCGCCGTAGAGAATCTCCTCGGCCTCACGAACAGATATATGCAGATTTTCGATATTCATAGAATATTATTATCGTGCAAAGATATGTATTTTCTTCGAAATATCCAAATTTTGGGTGCTTAATACAATTTTTTTTTGACATTTCCCCCATATATTGAAAATAAATGCTTATCTTTGCGTCAAAAATAAAACAATTAAACCTCTCTATGAAACATTTCTTCAGTATGCTTCTCGCACTTTGTGCGATGACCGTCCTTTCCGCCCAGACGCAGGAACAGCTTCTGTTGGGCGGCTGGAAGTTCCTTCGGGGCTCTGCGGCCGGAGCCGAACAGCCGAATTACGATGACTCCAAATGGGAGTCGGTAAGTATTCCCCACGACTGGGCCATCAAGGGTCCATTTGACAAGGAAATTGACAAACAGGTAGTCGCCATCGAACAGAACGGCGAAAAACAGGCCACCGAGAAAACGGGCCGCTCAGGTTCACTTCCCTGGATTGGGGAAGGGTGGTACCGCACAACCTTCACGGTGCCCTCAGGTACGGAGAATGCCGAGCTGGTGTTCGACGGGGCGATGAGCGAACCCTCGGTTTATGTGAACGGTGTTTTGGCCGGCGAGTGGAAATACGGGTATTCGTCGTTTGTGATAGATATCACCAAATACCTCGACGAGAGCGGGGAGAACCGGCTTGCCGTACATCTGCAGAACCTGGACGAAAGTTCGCGCTGGTATCCCGGTGCAGGCCTCTACCGTCCGGTGCGACTGGTGACGGGTGGCAAGGTGGGTCTCGAGATCTGGGAAACCTTTGCCCGTACGACCGATGTGCAGGGAATTTCGGCCGACCATCGTTCGGCACGTGAGGCCCGTATGTGGGTGAGCGCTCAAGTGCGCAACGTGCCTAGGAAGGCGAAATATAGAGTATATACCACGCTGCTGGACGAATACGGCAGCACCGTAGCCAAAGCAGACGGCGAGGTGAACGACAGCCGCGAAGTAAACAACACGCTCATTATCAATAACGCGAGTCTGTGGTCACCCGAGTCGCCCTCCCTCTATACCCTTGTGACCGAAGTGAAGGACGGTGACAAACTGCTGGACCGCACGACCACAAAGGTAGGTGTGCGGTCGCTCGACTATTCGTCGGCAGGCTTCAAGCTGAACGGCGAGGTGAGGAAATTCAAGGGCGTGTGTCTGCATCACGATCTGGGCCCTCTGGGTTCGGCATTCAACCGTGCGGCATTTATCCGTCAGGTCAACATTCTCAAGGATATGGGCTGTGATGCTATCCGTACATCCCACAACATGCCCGCCCCCTGGCAGATGGACATCTGCGACTCGCTGGGCATGATGGTGATGGCCGAGAGTTTCGACATGTGGGTGTATCCCAAGTGCAAGAACGGCTATGCCAAATTTTTCCAAGAATGGTGGGAACGGGATATCACCAACCTGGTGCTCTGTAACCGCAACCATCCCTCGATTGTGATGTGGAGTATCGGCAACGAGATTCCGGATCAAGGCAACGCGACCGGACTGAAGTACAGCCGCCTGATGCAGGATCTGATTCACCGTCTGGACGGCACGCGTCCCTGTACCCAAGGCTTCGACCGGGGCGAGGCTCCCATGTGGGCCGGAACGTGGCAGGCAATGGATGTGCCCGGCTTCAACTACCGGCTTCACAAATATAACATCGGCTACAAGAATTCGCCCAAAGGCTACGTGTTGGGTTCGGAGACAACCTCTACGGTATCTTCACGCGGAGTGTATAAATTCCCTGTAGAAACGCTGAAAAGCAAAGCCTACGACGACGGACAGTGCTCAGGCTATGACACGGAATGCTGTTCGTGGAGCAACCTGCCCGATGACGACTGGGCCTGGCAGGAAGACTCGGCATGGGTAAT
>CAJOOX010000153.1 GCA_905236195.1 uncultured Bacteroidales bacterium | reverse complement strand
GTCTACAGCCAGAGCCATAAGCCTGTCGTCGAACAGGACGAGGCTGTCGGCCACGCCGTACGCGCCGGCTACATGTATGCCGGCATGGCCGATGTGGCTGCCCTTACCGGCGAACAGGCCTACGTTGATGCCATCCACCGCATCTGGGACAACATCATCTCCCACAAATACTACCTCACCGGAGGAGTGGGCGCACGCCATGCCGGCGAGTCCTTCGGCAACAACGACGAACTGCCCAACCTCACTGCCTACAACGAGACCTGTGCCGCCATCTCCATGGTCTATCTCTTCCAGCGCATGTTCCTCTTCGAGGGCGATGCCAAATATATCGACTGTCTCGAACGCACCCTCTACAACGCCGTCATCGACGGCATGAGTCTCGACGGAGGAGCCTTCTTCTATCCCAACCCCCTGGCCTCCGATGCCGTCTATCGCTTCAACTCCGACAACACCCTCACGCGCCAGCCGTGGTTCGGATGTGCGTGCTGTCCCTCCAACCTCTCGCGCTTCATCCCCTCCGTGCCCGGCTATGTCTATGCCCAGCGTGACCGCAGTCTCTACGTCAACCTGTTCATGAACAACAGTGCCGGTTTCAGCATCGGCGGCAAGAGTGTGCGCCTCCGCCAGGAGACCGCCTATCCCTGGGACGGCGACATCCGCATCGTCATCGACCGCAACAGTGCCGGCAGCTTCGACCTCAAGGTCCGCATCCCCGGATGGGTTCGCAACCGCGTCGTGCCCTCCGACCTCTACACCTATGCCGACAACGCACAGCTCCGCTGGAGCGTCAGCGTCAACGGCGAGACGCAAGACCCCGGGCTGCTCACCGCCGACGGCTACATGACCCTCACGCGTCGCTGGAAGAAGGGTGATGTCGTCAGCGTCCATTTCGACATGGAGCCCCGCATGGTCGTAGCCGACCGTCGCGTCAAGGACGACCGCGGCAGCATCGCCTTCGAGCGCGGTCCCCTCGTCTATTGTGCCGAAACACCCGTCGCCGGCGACGGTCAGGGTCAGGCCCCAACTGACCTCTTCCACCTCACCGTCGCACCCCAGCAGCCCGTCGCTGCTCCCGGCAGCATCAGTGTCAAGGGAACAGATTATTCCTACACCGCCCTCAGCGTCAAGGCCCAGACCTATACCCAGCGAAAGGACGGAACCTTCGCCGTCGCTCCCTGCGACCTCACCCTCATCCCCTATTATGTATGGAACCATCGCGGCCCCGCCCAGATGAAAGTCTGGTTCAAAACCGATCCCTTCGCCGAGGGTGAATAATGATGAAGTACGATCCTGAACAGCAACAGGTCATTACAGCCGAGGGCGGGCACTTCCTAGTGCTCGCCCCTCCAGGCTGCGGAAAAACCCAAACCCTGGCCGAACGTATCTTCCATGCCCACAGCAATGGCGTGCCCTACGACCGGATGCTCTGTCTGACCTTCACCAACCGCGCTTCTCGCGGCATGCGCGACCGCATCCGGCTGAAAGCCGCGGCCCTGCCTGCAGGGACTGATTCCATTGATTCCCTCTTCGTCGGCAACATCCATCGGTTCTGTTCGCGTTTTCTGCTCGACGAGGACAACGCCGTCATCCATCCCGACTCTTCCATCCTTGACGACAACGATATTCAGGACATCCTCGATAGTTTCGGTGCCAAAAAGGATGCCTCCGTCTATAGGCTCACGCGCAATGACCCCAATCCGCTGGAGATTCAAAGTTCCATCTATATCCAGATAAACCGGATCCAGCACTACATACAACAGGTGCTCCACGGACATTCTGCCGACATCCTTTTTCATGACATGGGCGATGTTTTCCGCAAGTATTTCGAGATGTTCGGTATCCGCTACAGGCCTGCTCTGCTGGCACAATGTCTCCAGGATATACTGCTCAAAGTCGGAGCCGACAGTTGGCAGGATGCCAAAGCAGGAATCTTCAAATGGATTGAAACGAGTCCCTTCGAATACCATACGCCCTGCTACTGTCTGTTCTCTGTCGCCCTGGTCGATGCCATGCTCTACGAAGCCCACAAAGCGGCGAACCGCATGGTCGATTTCGACGACATCCTCGTGTTGGCCTATGACGCGCTCTCCGAACCCGATGCCCGGCAGAAATATAAATATGCTGCCTACCCCTGGATTCAGATTGACGAGGTTCAGGATCTGAATGCCCTCCAGCTTGCCATCATCGACCGGATAACAGCCCCCGGGGCAACCGTTGTTTATCTCGGTGATGAACAGCAGGCCATCTTCTCTTTCATGGGTGCCAAGCTGGACAGTCTCAATATCCTCATGGAGCGTTGCGGCTCGCAGGTGATACGCCTCCGCATGAATCACCGGAGTCCGAAGTATCTGCTCGATGTCTGCAATACCTTCGCCTCCTCCCAACTCTGCATCAAGCCGGAGTTTCTCCCCGAGGCGGACGACAACGTCCCTCCCCAACCCAATGACCTGGTGCTCCGCGAGTATGATTTCTATTCGCAGAACACCACCTTGGGAAATCCCATCCCGGAGGCCAAAGACAAGAAAGCGGAACTAGAACAGCTCCCCGCAGCCATTAACTACTACCTTGCAAAGGACCCTTCTGAATCACTGGCTGTCGTCGTGGGCACCAACAACGAAGCCGACGAGATTTCCCGCAAACTCTCTGAGTCGGAGATTCCGCACTTCAAGATTTCAGGTCAGGATGTGTTCAAGGGCGACGATTTCAAAACCCTGCTGGCCCATTTTATCGTCACCTTGCGCGAGACATCCCAAATAGACTGGGCACGTCTGTTCTTTGCTGCCGGCGCTGTCAGATCCTTTACCGACGCCCGTGCCTTTGTGCGACGCATGCAGGATCTGGCGCTATCCCCTGCTGATTTGATCGAACGCCCCGGGTCATCCTATCTGCAGGATTTCGTCCACATGTATGATGCCGCCGGCGGCCTCGTGATTTTCGATACGGAAACCACCGGACTCGACGTTTGGCAGGATGACATTGTACAGATAGCTGCCATCAAAATCAGGGACGGCAGGATTGTGGACGAACTCAATCTTATTCTTCAGACCGACCGGCAAATTCCTCCCATGCTGGGCGATATTCCCAATCCGCTGGTGGAAGAGTACGCCTCCCGCGACAAACTGTCCCGGCCGGAAGGTATACGCAGATTCTTCGAATGGATAGGCGATATGCCTCTATTGGGCCACAATGTGAACTACGACTATGAGATTCTCCGCCACAATTTCGAACGGCTCCGGCAGGAGTTGCCAACGTTGGATTTTCACGCACGTCTCCCGCTCTCCAAGGTGTGGGATTCGCTGCGTCTCATCCGCATCCTTGAGCCCCGTCTCAAAGTGTATAAACTGAAGGTATTGCTTGAGCGTCTGAAGCTGGAAGGCACGAACTCCCATCTCGCCAACGACGATATTGTGGCCACCTTCTCGCTGGTCAGCTGGTGCCGCCGGCGGGCGGAGGATTTTCTGGACAAACAGCAGCAGTTCCTGTCCGATCCCGGGACCCTCTCTGTAATCGGGCCCTTTTTCCGGATGTATGCTCCCATTCGCCAGCATACCCGGGATGCCTTTGATCAGGTCAATGCTGATGACGGAACCACCGCCCTGGCCGTCGAGATTCAGTCAGTCTATAACACGATGCTCGAGCAGGAAGTCATCCATCCCATACCCCGCATCGAATACATCCTCCGGTTCATTGACCACACTGTCGCCCAGTCGCCTGAGTTCTCGCATCTCTCCCAGCAGATGGACCGTTGGATGAACGATATACGCACCTTCACCGAGGCTGACCTCTGCGAGAGCGACATCATCGACGACCGCGTCTATGTGCTCACAGTCCACAAAGCCAAAGGTCTCGAATTCGATACCGTCATCGTTTGGGATGTCGTCGACGGGAAATACCCCTTCTTTGCCAGCGTCAGCGACAGCCAGAAACTCGAAGATGCCCGCAAACTCTACGTCGCCCTCTCACGCGCCAAACGCCGCCTCATCATCATGTACGGAAAACGTTGGGTATGGGAAGGCCAAACCGCGCGTGGCACCAGTACCATGGCCCGCACCCGCCAGCTCTCCCCATTCCT
>CAJOOX010000152.1 GCA_905236195.1 uncultured Bacteroidales bacterium | reverse complement strand
CGGGGTTCTTCACTTCGGGAATCCACTGGCTGACGCTTGCGCCCTGCCACTGTGGGTAAATCAGTCGGATGGTCTTCATACTGTCGTTCTCCTTTGTTTGTTGCTGTTTGTCTGTGCAGGCGGTCAAAAACAAGCCGAAAGCACAGGCGATAATGCTGGTTGTCTTCATTTTACTACACGATAATAGTTTTCTTTCCTTGCCTTTGCGGGTAGCGGCTCCTTGGCGGGATAGCCCAGGGCGATGCTGCCGATGCCCATCAGTCCTTCCGGCAGACCGAATTGGCGCATCAGCTGACGGCCCTCCTCAGTGTCGAACATCTCACGCTCGCGGTGAATCCAGCATGAGCCAAGGCCGACGGCGTGGGCGGCGTTCATCATGTTGCCCAGCACCAGCGTGCCGTCGTAGATGCTATTCGCCCACTTCTCCGGACGGGATGCGAACACCAGCACGATGGTCGGTGCGTCGTAGTAGGGGTTGCCCTTGATGCCCATAATCTCAGCATTCATGCGCACAAGTTGGGCGATGATGTCAGCGTTCTGCACCGCCACAATCCATGGGTCTTGGTAGCCCATACCTGTCGGGGCGTAGGTCCCGGCTTCCAATACGGCCTGCAACTGCTCGTCCGTAATCTGTTCTTGTTTGAACTTGCGCACGCTGCGGCGTTCGCGCAAGGCTCTCAATACTTCGTTGTCCATAATTTCAATATTCGATTTGTGGGTGCAAAGGTACGAAATATTCGTGACGTTTACAAGTACTGCTAAAAGAAACATATACTGATAATTTTGTCACCATACCCCAGTTTCAGAATTTTTGTGTACCTTTGCATCCAGTTTTACCAAATAAAGATATAAGATGTACGAAAGAAAGATTCCTGTTGACCTCACATGCGGCATCAAACTGGCGATGGAGGCCATTGGCGGCAAGTGGAAGAGCTGCATTCTCTTCGACCTGCGTGAGGGCCCTCATCGTCCCAGCGAACTGATGAAGTTTTATCCCGATGCCAACCAGCGCGTCATCAACCAGCAACTGAAGGAGTTGACCGACTTCGGACTGATAGAGAAGAAAATCTATGCCGAACTGCCGCCGCACTCCGAGTATTCCCTTACCACCGCAGGTCGTTCGGTGCTCCCCATCCTCGACCTGCTGAATGAATGGGGCGACAGCATCCGTCCCATGATGAAGCAAGTGTTCGGAGAACAGGAGAGATAAGGCTGTCAAATGGTTATCTCTATCTGTATCTTCTCCGGCCCGATGATACAGCTCTCGTAATAACCGTCGCCAGTGGTACGTGGACCACTGGTAATGGTATAGCCGTCGGCTGCGAGGCGACGAGTAAGCAGGTCAACACCTTTCTTGCTGCCGACGGCAAATGACAGGTGAACGTAGCCGATGGCGGGTTGCGACGGATCGGCATCCTGCACGTCAGGTCGCTGCATCAGTTCAAGTCGGGTGCTGCCCTCTGTGAACGATAGTATATAGGTGCGCAGACCAGTTCGGGGATTGTGGTACTGCTCGTTGCTGCGGGCATCGAAGTAGTCTATGAAGAACTGGCGCATCTGCTCCAAGTTCCTGCAAAATAGTGCTGCGTGGTCTATTCTCATTTTGCGGCAGGTGTAAAGAGTTTCTTTTTAAGCCACTCACGCACAGGGAGGTCGTAGAGTCTGTAGGCTCCGTAGGCCACGAGAATAGCTAACACAAAGATGCAGACGGAAACGAAGATGTGAGTGCCGAGAGGGGTGTCCTTATGACTATCCACCCACGACATCTGCATGTAGATGAGTGGATAATGGGTGATATAGATGGGATAGCTGATCTCGCCCAAGAATCGGTTGATAGCTTCAGATTTACTACCCTTCACGCTGCTGCCGGCTCCCATCGCTACGATGAGCGGGAAGCAGACAAGGATGCAGACGGCCTCGTAGAGTCCGTTCGTCCAACGGGCCTCACCCTCAGTGCCAAGTCCCATCCAGGGCATGCAGAACAATATGATTATCATCAGCGAACACCACCAGAAACCAGCCTTCACCTTTATTAATTTACCCACGCGCGAGATAAGCAGTCCGCAGAAGAAGGGATAAAGTAGACGGGTAAGACCCACCTGAAGCTGGTCGGGCGTGGTGCTCCAACCGCCTACAACTGTATATGAAGCCCAATTGCGCTCTTCGAGGAATCCAGTTACGTCGATGTTCAGGCAGAGGATGATGGTCATCACGGCAAAGAGAGCCACACAGACACCTAATGCCACCTTCGATAGCCTGCGAATAACGAGGGCGTAGAGGATGTTGGCGATATACTCCCATTGT
>CAJOOX010000151.1 GCA_905236195.1 uncultured Bacteroidales bacterium | reverse complement strand
GTTTCGTCGGTCACAATGCCCGCATTGCTCCCTCCTTAACTTGCAAAATAATACGCACATAAAGTCAAAAATCATCTCGACATAATTGTTAGAACAACCCTTAATAGAATCGCATTATGCACCTATCAATACCATAACCTGGGCGGAGACCACGCGAAGGAACATCGTCAGCGGGTAAACCGTCGAATAGGCAACTGCGGCCTGGTCGGTACCGGCAAGGCCGTTGCTGTAAGCCAGCGCCGGAGGATCGGTCATCGAACCGGAGATAAGGCCTGCAATGGTCATGTAACTGAGGTGACAAACCAGACGGGCAATGGTGGCAATCAGCAACAACGGGATGACAGTCACAAAGACACCATAGAGGACCCACATATAGCCGCCGTTGGCGACGATCTCGAAGAATCCATCGCCTGCGCCGATTCCTACCGATGCCAGGAAGAGACAAATACCAATCTCGCGCATCAGTTTGACGGACGACGTGGTTGTATAGGTCACCAAATGGAGACGGGGACCGAAGTTGGCCATCAGAATGGAGATGATGAGGGGGCCGCCGGCCAGACCCAGTTTGACAGGTACAGGTATGCCTGGGAAGAAAATCGGAATCGACCCCAGAATGACACCCAGGGCAATGCCGATGAAGGTGGTCATGAGACTGTTGGGGTCATCGAGACGCTTCACTTGGTTGCCGATGAGGCCCTGCAGTTTATTCACGTCGTTCTTGGCACCGACCACCGTCACGCGGTCACCCATTTGGATGAGCAGGGCCGGGCTGGCCACAATCTCGATACCGGCACGGCGGATGCGGGTAATGGTTACGTGGAAGGTGGAGCGCAATTTGAGGTCGCCAAGACGACGTCCGTTGAGTTTAGGGTTGGTGACCACAAAACGTTCGGAAACGAGTTCGTTGTGCGTATCGGAATCCCACTTAGTCTGGTCAACATCGGTTAATTCGCGACCGACGAGCACCGTGAGCGGCTCCATGTCGGTAGGGGTGGCAACCATGAAGAGTCGGTCGCCCAGTTGCAGTTTTGTCGTCTCGTCCACCAATTCGATATCTCCGGTGGAACGGTGCATAATGCGCGTAGCCACAATCTCGCGGCCCGAGATACGCTGTACGTCGGCCATTGTCTTACCGTCGATGGCAGGGTTGATGACCTCAAGGGTAACCACCTTCACCTGGGACGAATTGAGACGCTGGTTGGCAGCGTACAGATTCTGCTCTTTCTCGAAGTTGATTTTGAACATCCACTTGATGAGAACTATACTGAGGATGATACCTACCACACCAAGAGGATAGGCCATTGCATAGCCCTGGGCAAAGACGGAATTGAATTCTCCGTTATGCATATCTGAATAAGTCTGCTGGGCAGCACCGAGACCGGGCGTATTGGTAACGGCACCATAGAGCACACCGATCATTGCATATAGATCCTCTCCTGTGATAAGGTGGATGGCATAGGTGATGCTGCAGCCCAGCAGGACGATGCCGGCCGCCAGCATATTGAGCGTAATACCTCCCTTGCGGAAGGACGAGAAGAAACCTGGACCGACCTCAATACCTACCGAATAGATGAAGAGAATCAGACCGAATTCCTTGACAAAGTGGGATGTGGTGGGATCAAGCACAAAGCCCAGGTGACCTGCGGCAATACCGGCAAACAGGATCCATGTAATGCCTAACGAAATCCCTCCGATTTTAATACGGGCAAAAAGCAGTCCAACCGCAATAACAACAGCAATCAGCAAGATGGAATGGGCTACGCCAGTACCCGTGAACAGGTTAACAAACCATTGAAAATCCATATCAGTCTTCTTTATGTATCAAATAATCGACGAGTTGCCGTACGGCCTTTCCCCGATGGGAAATGCTGTTTTTCTCCCCTATTGACATCTCGGCAAACGTGCGGCTTTCACCATCCGGCACAAAGACAGGATCATAGCCGAAACCTTCCTTGCCCGAGGGAGTCTGGATGATTGAACCCTTGCATACGCCCTCGAAAACCTCCTTCTTGCTGTCCATGAGAAGTACGATGACTGTACGGAACTGAGCCGTCCGGTCGGTGGCTTTCTTCATGTTGCGAAGCAGTTTTTCCATATTGGCCCGGGCATCGTGGTCGTGACCCTCATCGGCAGCATAGCGTGCTGAACGCACACCGGGCTCCATACCCAGGGCTCGCACTTCGAGTCCCGTGTCATCGGCGAAACAGTCGTAGTTGTAGTGAACCTTCACGTATTCGGCTTTCTGCAGAGCATTCCCCTCAAACGAGGGTGAAGTCTCGGGGATATCCTCCTTACAACCGATATCGGTCAGACTCAGAATTTCATACTTTTCTGCCAAACTGGGATTTGCGGCACTGAGCAGGGCTCTCACTTCCTCCACTTTGTGCGCATTAGCCGTAGCAAAAACGATAATTTTCTTATTCATTTATTTAAAATTACGGCACGAAGATATATAAAAAAAGCGAAACAAACAAACGTTTTGCAAAAAAATCATATTCCGAGAACAAAAATTTGGTTTTCTAAAATAAAAACGCTATCTTTGTATCGCAAAAAATATCCATATGCTTAGAATCGAACTCGACAAACACGGCCGCAAAGGCAAGGCGGCAACACTCATCACCGACTTCCAGGGAGAAGACTCCGAACTGGAACGTATTCAGAAATCTCTGCAGAAGAGCCTCGGTACAGGCGGATCGCGTTGCTGGAACAGCGCAGAGCCCTTCGACGGACAGATTCTGCTGCAGGGCGACGTGCGTCTCAAAGCCAAAGCGTGGCTTGAGAAAGAAGGATACAAGGTGAGGGTTATCTGAGCAAATATATAATTAAAAGGGAATCATGCTCGAAATCTACAAGGCTTCGGCAGGCGCCGGCAAAACACATCTGCTGGTCAAATACTACCTCGAATGGATGCTGTTCGGAGGCACACGGTTCAACGAAATCCTGGCGGTGACTTTCACCAACAAAGCCACAGCCGAGATGAAGTCGAGAATCGTGGCTGATCTCTATCGCATAGCAACAGATGCCACACGGTCGGACTATTGGAACGATTTCAGCAGAGAACATCCCAAGGTGACCGCAGAAACACTCCAAAAGAAAGCACGCAAGGCACTGAGCGACATCCTGGGGGACTACTCATCCTTCCAGGTTTTGACCATCGACAAATTTTTCCAAACCATTGTCAGAGCCTTTACCCGTGAACTGCGCCTGCAGGGCAACTACGAAATCGAACTCAACGACGACCGCATCCTAGATCAGGCAGTGAGCAGTTTCCTCACGGAGATAGACCCGCAGAGGGATGCTCAGGCCTACCATTGGCTGCAGGACTTCTCGCGAAGTCTTGTCGAAAACAACGAAAGTTGGAATCTGAGCACGAGTCTGCGACAAGCATCCCGACAAATCACCAAAGACGCCTACCAGCGTATAGCCGACGAGATTCAGACATTCACTGTCGCTGAAACCGGCGGTCTGAAAGACTATGCCCAAATGGTGGCGCATATTGTTTTCGTTTGGGAATCTGAAATGCGCAAAACGGGACGGGACGTGACGGAACTGATTGCCAAGGAAGGACTTGACATCAAAGCCGATTTCTCCGGTAAGGCCAGGACCCAGATGCTTACATTTGTGAGGCTGAGGGAAGGCGAATGGAAAGAACCTTCGGAAACCTTCCGGAAATGGGCCGATGACCCGGATATGTGGTATGCCAAGGGGGCTGCTGCCAGACTCTCGGGAAATGCCACCGACATCATCAGGACGGCCATGAAAAACGTGTTGAACCACTTTGACGGGACCACCTTTCGCAACTACAAAACCGCCGTCGCCATCCGGCAGAATATATTCCAGTTGGGCCTGCTCGCCAACATCGAACAGCGCAAACGCGAAATCTGTGATGAACAGGGGATTATGCTCATCTCCTCAACCACGGAACTTCTGAACCGACTGATCGGTAAATCGGAAGCTCCCTTCATCTATGAAAAAACCGGCTCGAGGGTTGAATCGTACATGATTGACGAATTCCAGGACACCTCTCTGCTGCAATGGGACAATTTCAAACCGCTGCTCGAAAACTCGCTCGCTACCGACAGCGCCAACCTCATCGTGGGCGATGTAAAACAGAGTATCTACCGATGGCGAGGCAGTGAATGGGCCTTGCTCGATCACGGCGTCAGTCTCCAACCCCGGCGGGACGACACAAAAACGCTGCGCACCAACTGGCGTTCGAAACCAGAAATTGTGGAGTGGAACAATGCTTTCTTCAGCCAGATTGAACCTGCGTCACCCGAAATGAAAGACGAGGTACGCAGAATCTACAAGGATGTGGAACAGGCGCTGGCGCCATGCAATACGGAAGGCTATGGAGGGCTCGTACATGTGGAGGCCGCCAGCGACGTGATGGAACGGTTGCCAGAGGTCATTCAGGACATTCTGACTCAAGGTTACGAACCCCGCGATATTGCCATTCTCACCCGCACCAACGACGAAGGCACTGAGGCCGCCGAGAAACTCATTACTGCTGGCATATCCATTATTAGCGACGAAGCCCTGACCCTCATCTCCCGCCCTGTGATTCAGACCCTCGTGGCCGTCATGAAACATCTGCAGAATCCAAGGGTTGCCATCCTCCGTGCGATAGCAGATTTCAAAGTCAGGGACATCACAGGACGTGAGATGCTTCCTGATATCTACCAATACACCAACCGTCCGCTTTATGAGCTGGTCGAAGGACTTATTCAGTCGCTGGAACTCAACGGGAAAGGCGACGAAGCATTCCTGCAGGCCTTCCGTGATCTCGTACTCGAGTTCGCCATGTCGAAGAGTGCCGACCTCACCACCTTCCTCTCCTGGTGGAACGAACATGGCCGCAACAAAGCCATTTCCTCCAACAGTGAACAGAATTCCGTACGTCTGCTCACCATCCATAAATCCAAGGGACTTGGTATTCCCGTAGTGATTATTCCCTATGCCTCGTGGGAGATGGACATGCGGGTGGACGGACGCGGTGGCAACATTCTTTGGTGCAGACCGGAAGCCGAGCCTTTCAAACTCGAAAACGTGGCGTTACCCATCAGTGTTTCGAAGATGGAAGGAACCATATTCGAACCCGAATACCTGCAGGAACGTCAGCGTGTCATCATCGATAACCTCAATACAACCTACGTGGCCTTCACTCGAGCCAAGGAACAACTTTGGCTGCTTTACCCTGCCGAACACAAAAAAGGCGGTAAACACGCATTGTGGCAAGATCTCGAAGCGTTTGTCCAAAATGACCGAAACGGAGTACAGGCCTGCGGCGAAGGTGTATGGGAAAAGGGACAGCGGAAAACGCCGTCCGAGCGTTCCCCACAAACCATCCCGACAGAACCTGCTCAGACATCCGTGGCTTCCTCAGACACGCTCAAGCTTCCCACCCTGCTTCGCTCTCAGATTGTGAAAGACGAGGAAGCCGTAATGCGCGGTAACTGCATCCACGAGGCGATGTCGTCTGTCATTACGCGTGACACTGCCTCCGAGGCGGTACACCATTTCTACCGCACCACCTCCGACGACTACCGGGCCCTCTTCTCCGAAGACGAACTGCAGGCACGCATCGCCCATTATCTGGAAAATGAGAAAGCCAAAGGGTGGTTCGAACGCGACGTCAACGTCATCAACGAACAGACCATCCTGCTACCCAGCGACGATGAACATCGCCGTCCCGACCGTGTGATTGTCTCACCCGATGGAACGGCGACTGTGATAGACTATAAGACCGGCAAACCCGAGAAGAAGCATCAAATCCAGGTCGCTGCCTATGGCAAACGGCTCAGGGAGATGGGATTCGACCGCGTGAAGGCCTGCTTATGGTATTTGGAAAGCAACGAAATCGTTACTGTTTGGGAGTAGCGGCGGGAACACGCTGCCAGTGTTCGGGAAGATATTCGCTCGAACCGGGTGTACCGTCGGAATTACGCAACTTGTAATACACGTCCATGTTATCCTTGTCAGACATCTTGTAGATAACGTCGGAGTCGATATTGGAGAGTTCGGGAAGTGCACAGTTGGTGACAATGTGCTCAACCACCACGGAATCGCCTTGCATCTTATACGTACCGTAAACTTCCACACGCGACACAACCTGATCGCTTGTAGCGTCGGTGAAAGCACGATAGAGGAAATAGTTGCCGTCGGGCAGAATACACTTGAAGAGGTTGGTGGGAGCCACCGACTTAATCACCATTTCCGTCTCGGCATCCTCAACGGTAATCTCCTGAAACTTCTGCCACAGACCGACATACGATGAGGATTCAACAATGGATGCACAGGGCACTGTTTCTGCAACGGCTTTGGGAGCCCGAGAATCACTGCAACTTGCCAACAAGCCCAATACAAGGGCTGCAGATAAAATCAAACCAGATTTCATAGCGTTCGACAATTTTGAAATTTTGTTATGAGTTAAATTAAATATGATATTCGGATTTGCTATTTTTGCTCTGCAAAGATAATAATTATTTGTCAACTAGTGTAATGAAATGTAATTTTTTTTGCATTTTGGACGTTTTTTTCTTCAAAATGACCTAAAAGTCAAGAAAAAATCGTATCTTTGTGCGCTTTAAAACATTAATTCTGAAGTATCAACTATAAAATTATAAAAATTATGGCAACAGAATTCAAATATGCGCCTATGTTCCAGTTGGGCGAGGACAAGACGGAATATCGCCTCCTCTCGAAGGAAGGTGTGAGTGTTGGAGAGTTTGAGGGTCACAAGATTCTCAAGGTGAGCAAAGAGGCTCTGACATTGCTCGCAGAACAGGGTTTCCACGATGTTGAGTTCATGCTCCGCAGAGAACACAACTTGCAGGTGGCCCGGATTCTGAACGATCCCGAGGCTTCAGAGAACGACAAATATGTCGCTCTTCAGTTCCTGCGTAATGCAGAGACGGCTGTCAAAGGCATTCTGCCCTTCTGTCAGGATACCGGCACTGCCATTATCCACGGCGAAAAGGGTCAGCAGGTATGGACAGGATTCGAGGATGAGGAAGCACTCTCACACGGCGTTTTCAATACCTATGTGAACGACAACCTGCGTTACTCGCAGAATGCGCCCCTCAACATGTACGATGAGGTGAACACCCGCTGCAATCTGCCCGCCCAGATTGACATTGAGGCATGCGAGGGAGCCGAGTACCGGTTTGTGATGGTTGCCAAGGGCGGCGGTTCGGCCAACAAGACCTACTTCTATCCGATGACCAAAGCTACCATTCAGAACGAGGGAACACTGCTCCCCTTCCTAGTCGAGAAAATGAAGAGTCTCGGTACGGCGGCTTGTCCTCCCTACCACATCGCTTTTGTCATCGGAGGCACATCGGCCGAGAAGAATCTTCTCACAGTGAAACTTGCTTCCATCAAATACTACGACAACCTGCCCACCACAGGCGATGAGACCGGACGTGCTTTCCGCGACATCGACCTCGAACAGAAACTCCTCAAGGAGGCCCAGAAGATCGGTCTCGGCGCTCAGTTCGGCGGCAAATACCTGGCCCACGACATCCGTGTGGTACGTCTGCCCCGTCACGGCGCCAGCTGTCCCATCGGAATGGGTGTGAGCTGCTCGGCCGACCGCAACATCAAAGCCAAGATCAATGAGGACGGTATCTGGCTGGAGAAGATGGACGACAATCCGTCGGAACTCATTCCAGAGGCTTATCGCCGCCCCGGCGAAGGCACCAAAGGTGTGGAAATCGACCTCAACAAGGGTATCGACTATGTCCGTCAGGAACTTTCTAAATATCCCGTATCCACACGCGTCAACCTCAAGGGTACCATTATCGTGGCCCGCGACATTGCTCATGCCAAGTTGAAAGCCCGTCTCGATGCCGGCGAGGAGATGCCCGCCTATTTCAAGGACCATCCCATTCTCTATGCCGGTCCTGCCAAGACACCCCAGGGCTATCCCTGCGGTTCGATGGGCCCCACTACGGCCAACCGTATGGATCCCTACGTGGATGAATTCCAGGATCACGGTGCATCGCTCGTCATGATTGCCAAGGGTAACCGTACCCAGGTGGTAACCGATGCCTGCCAGAAACACGGCGGCTTCTATCTCGGAACCATCGGCGGTGTGGCTGCCGTGCTTTCCCAGTCGTCCATCAAGAGCATCGAATGTGTCGAATATCCCGAACTCGGAATGGAGGCTATTTGGAAAATCGAGGTGGAGGACTTCCCTGCATTCATCCTCGTCGACGACAAGGGTAACGATTTCTTCAAACAGCTCAAACCCTGGTGCCCCAACTGCAAGTAATAATTCTGTTAACATAAAAACTGTAAACACAGCAAATGAAAATTGAATCCGGCAAATATGTAGCCCTTCAGTATGAACTCACGGGCTATGACGAGAATCCTGCAGATACTGAAGACATAGAAAAGACCTCGCCCGAGCGTCCGTTCGGCTTCATCTTCGGTATGGGAACCGTTCTGCCCGACTTCGAGAAAAATCTCGAGGGTCTCGCTACAGGCGAAAAATTCGACTTCACACTCACACCCGCCCAAAGTTACGGCGAGTATCGCGACGACCTGCTCTTCCATCTAGACAAAAAAATGTTCTGCGACAAGGCCGGAAAGTTCCTCTCTCAATATGTGAAGGAGGGCGAACAGGTTACCCTCAATACACAGGACGGACAGACGGTGCAGGCTACTGTAGACGAAATCACCGATACCGAGGTCGTCTGTGACTTCAACCATCCCCTTGCAGGCATGACACTCCATTTCCGGGGTGAAGTGGCCGATGTGCGCGAACCCAACGAAGAGGACAAGAAGGCCTATATGCGCGAAAGTTGCGGCGAATGCGAAGGCGGCTGTCATTGCAAAGGGGACAACTGCGACGGCGACTGTGACTGCGATAACAAGGACAAAAAGGGCGATGGTCATCATTGCTGCTGTAAAAACAAATAACGGCCAATGAACAGTTTCGGACAGATATTCCGACTCACAACGTTCGGCGAAAGTCACGGCATCGCTGTCGGAGGCATCGTCGAGGGAATGCCGGCAGGCATCCCCATTGACCTTGATTTCCTCCAGTACGAGATGGCGCGCCGTCGTCCCGGACAGTCTGCCATCACCACAGGCCGCAAGGAAGAGGATTGTGTAGAACTGCTCTCGGGTATCTTCGAAGGCCGTTCTACAGGCACTCCTATCGGCTTCGAGGTCAGAAACAGCAACCAGCACAGTGCCGACTATGACAACATGCGCGATTTGTTCCGTCCTTCCCATGCCGACTTTACCTACACGGCCAAATACGGCATCCGCGACCATCGCGGCGGGGGACGCTCGTCGGCCCGCGAGACCCTCTCCAGGGTTGTGGGCGGCGCTTTGGCCAAAATGGCTTTGCGCACCCAGGGCATTTCAGTGAAGGCATTCACGTCTCAGGTGGGCGACATCATCCTGCCCGGCTCCTATCTCGACTATAACCTTGAAGAGGCTGAAACCAATGCCGTTCGCTGTCCGGATCCTGAGACCGCCGCACGCATGGAGGCTCTCATTCTGGCTGTCAAGGCCCAGGGCGATACCGTGGGCGGTATCGTTACGGGTGTTATCAAAGGCGTCCCTGTAGGATTGGGCGAACCTGTCGGCAACAAATTGCATGCCGACCTCGGTGCGGCCATGCTCTCCATCAACGCCTGCAAAGGCTTCGACTACGGTCTCGGCTTTGCCGACTGCGGACGTCGCGGTTCTGAAATGATTGACCAGTTTGTGTCGAAGGACGGAATCATCCGCACCGCCACCAATCACTCAGGAGGAATCCAAGGCGGCATCTCCAACGGCCAGGACATTTACTTCCGCTGTGCGTTCAAGCCAGTGGCAACACTTCTGCGCGAGGTCGAGACTGTCAACAGCGACTGCGAACCTACGGTACTCAAAGCTCGTGGCCGGCACGACCCCTGTGTACTTCCACGTGCGGTTCCCATTGTCGAGGCGATGGCGGCTATGGTCGTTTTGGACCATCTGCTGCTCCGCAAATGTAACAGACTTTAAAAACATTAATGTATTTATCTCAAACTATACTCAACTGGGTGAAGACGGTCGCGTGCTGTAGCGCAATCGGTCTGCTGCTACAGGGCTGCGGCGATTCCGGCGGTTCGAAGGAGGTCCCCGACCCTGTGGATACGGATGCCGGCCACACATTATTAATATATATAATAGGAGACAATTCGCTCTCGAAATATGCCGAATCGAACATCTCTGCCGCCTCCTCGGGGCTGCTCGACGCTACCAGGCCCGTCAATGTGGTCATCTACAAGGACAACGAATCGGGACAGCCGGTACTTTTCCGCCTGAAAGTTGCCGGCGACAAAACCTCTGTCAGCCGGGATACTCTCATGGTTTGGGACACTGATGTCGATTCCTCTGACCCCGACCAGTTGGCCTATGTGGTGGATTATGTGTTCAACAAAAAGTTCCCCACGGTGGTCAAGGGTCTCGAAATGTGGTCACACGGCGACTCCTGGCTGCCTGGTGGATATGACATCAACATCGCGTCAACCTCCAAAGCTAAGATTTCGCCCCTCACCTACATCGGCATCGACGGCACCTCTTATCTCGATATCTGGGATATGTCGTCAGCTCTTTCCGGCACAGGCGTTCATTTAGACTACATCCTCTTCGACGCCTGCTTCATGGCAACGGCCGAGGTGGCCTATGAGCTCCGCAACAATACAGACTACGTAGCCGGTTCACTATGCGAAATCATGGGTCCGGGTCTCCCTTACAACACTTTCATTCCCTCATTGGCAACGTGTCAGACGAGTTCGTCAGTAGAATCTGCCCTCTGCGAACTGGTTGATGATTATGAGGGAGTCTATGGTTCCACAGGCATCTATAAAGCCAACGGAGGCACCTTCTCGGTCATCCGCACTTCGGCGATGGAGGACTTGCACACAGCCTATCAGGCACTTCGCCTCAGTCATCCCGACCGGCTCGACTCCCTGCGACAGAATGCCTCCACGCTCCGCTTTACGCTCCAGCGTTACGGGCGCCGACTGAGTGAAAATAGCGACCGCACCGGCATGTACCACGACATGGATGCCTTGTTACGCTATATCGACAGCACCGACACCTCGGCACAGCTATTTCTTCAGAAGGCTGTCATCAAGGAGTTCCACAGCGATTTCTTCAAGGCCGGCTCTTCCGGCGACAACCGGTTCGAGCTCACCGACGTGTCGGGAATAGCAGTCACAGTGCCTGAATTCCTATATCTCTACGGCAATGCCGGGATTTTCACTAAAGCTTATGGGAAATGTGCCTGGGGCAAAGATTTAAAATAAAAAAGGGTAAGCTCTTCATATCGCGCCGCTACAACCTCACGCCCTTGCTGCGGTCAAGCCCTGGGGGATTAGAGGGAGCATGCCG